>NZ_JBFBJY010000006.1:0-197444 GCF_040702125.1 Kitasatospora sp. NPDC085895
GCAGGGGGGACCCTGTGGGAGAGTAGGACGCCGCCGAACAATTCTTGAGAGAAGCCCCGCCCGGGGACACCGGGCGGGGCTTCTCGCATTTCCGGATCAGATCCGCGCGACCAGGGCGTACCGCTCGTCGGAGACCGGCCCGCCCCAGAGGGTCGCGTCCTGGCTGAGCGGCGTCACCGTCAGTTCGGTGACGTGCGGGCGCAGTGCGTCGGCGAGGTCCCGGGCGCGGACGCCGCCGGCCCAGGGCAGCGGGTGGGCTCCGGGTTCGTACGGGGAGGCGGTGTCGCCCGCCTCGCGCCAGCGGCCCTCGACGAGCACCAGGGTGCCGCCCGGGCGCAGCAGGGTCACCCAGTGCCGCAGGGTGGCCGGCGGGTCGGCGAGGGTCCATGCCAGGTGGCGGCAGAGCAGGGCGTCGTAGCCGCCGGAGCGGGCGGGCGGGGTGTCGGCGTTGCCGACGTGGAAGGCGGCCTCCAGGCCCGTGGCGGCCAGTTTGGCGCGGGCCCGGGCGATCATGCCGGGGGCGAGGTCGATGCCGGTGACGTGGTGGCCCTGGTGGGCGAGCAGGAGGGAGAGCGAGCCGGTGCCGCAGCCGAGGTCGAGGACGTGGGCCGGCGGGTCGGGGAGCCATCCGTGCAGGCGGGAGGCCCAGGCGGCACGGACGGCGGGGTCGTGCAGGCCGTGGTCGGGCTCGTCGTCGAAGGTGTCGGCTGCTGCGTCCCAGTAGGCCGCGATCGGGGCGTGGGGGTCGGTCATCGGTCGAGTCTGCCAGGGGGGTACGACAGTCGCGGCCGACGGATCCGGGTGCCGTGCGGTGTCTACTCCTGTGCCGGCAGGGCGAGTTTGAAGCCGAGGTGGGAGGCGGTGAAGCCGAGGCGTTCGTAGAAGCGGTGGGCGTCGGTGCGGGTGGCGTCGGAGGTGAGTTGGACGAGGGAGGCGCCGAGTTCGCGGGACCGCTCGACGGCCCACTCGATCAGGGTGGTGCCGAGGCCGCTGCCGCGTTCGCCGGAGTGGATCCGGACGCCTTCGACGATCGTCCGGGTGGCTCCGCGGCGGGAGAGGCCGGGGACGACGGTGAGCTGCAGCGTGCCGACGGTGCGGCCGTCCCGTTCGGCGACGACCAGGTGCTGGTGGGGGTCGGCGGCGATCCGGGCGAGGGCGGCGCGGTACGGCGTGAGGTCGTCGGGGGACTCGCGGCCGGCGCCGAGCGGGTCGTCGGCCAGCATGGCGACGACGGCGGGCAGGTCGGCCTCGGTCGCGGGCCGGATGACGAGGTCGCTCATGGACCGACCCTACGCCGGTCCGACGGGGCGTCACCCGGCGGGGTGGTGCGGGGTCGCGCGGGTGGCCGTGAAGCGCCCCGGGAGCGGTGTTCTCCCCGGTGAGGGGCCCGGCTGTCCGCAGCGGGAGGTACCGTGCGTGGCACAACGGTCGCCGGCGTCGGGTGTGAGCAGGACTGGGAGGGCCTCGTGACCACGGAGCAGCAGCGCACGGGGCAGCAGCGCACGGGGCAGCCCGGCGCCGCGGGACAGGGCGCGGCGCAGCAGGGTGCCCCGCGGCAGCTCGCCCAGGTCGAGGGCGTGCTGGAGCGGATCACGTACGCGAACGAGGAGACCGGCTACACGGTGGCCAGGGTGGACACCGGGCGCGGCGGGAACGACCTGCTGACGGTGGTGGGGGCGCTGCTGGGGGCGCAGCCGGGCGAGTCGCTGCGGATGTTCGGGCGGTGGGGGTCGCATCCGCAGTACGGGCGGCAGTTCACGGTGGAGAACTACACGACGGTGCTGCCGGCGACGGTGCAGGGCATCCGGCGGTACCTGGGATCCGGGTTGATCAAGGGGATCGGGCCGCGGTTCGCGGAGCGGATCGTGGACGCCTTCGGGGTGGACACGCTGGAGGTCATCGAGAACGAGCCGGGCCGGCTGATCGAGGTGCCGGGGCTGGGCCCGAAGCGGACGAAGATGATCGCGGCGGCGTGGGAGGAGCAGAAGGCCATCAAGGAGGTGATGGTCTTCCTGCAGGGGGTCGGGGTGTCGACGTCGCTGGCGGTGCGGATCTTCAAGAAGTACGGCGACTCCTCGATCGGGGTGGTGAAGAACGAGCCGTACCGGCTGGCGGCGGACGTGTGGGGGATCGGCTTCCTGACGGCGGACCGGATCGCGCAGGCGGTGGGGATCCCGCACGACTCTCCGGAGCGGGTGAAGGCGGGGCTGCAGTACGCGCTGTCGCAGAGCAGCGACCAGGGGCACTGCTACCTGCCGGAGGAGCGGCTGATCGCGGACGGGGTGAAGCTGCTGCAGGTGGACGTGGGGTTGGTGATCGACTGCCTGTCCGAGCTGGTGGCGGAGGAGGGCGTCGTCCGGGAGCGGGTGCCGGGGGAGGGCGGGGAGCCGATCACGGCGGTCTACCTGGTGCCGTTCCACCGGGCGGAGGTGTCGCTGTCGAACCAGTTGCTGCGGCTGCTGAACGCGGAGGGCGACCGGCTGCCGGGCTTCGCGGGGGTGGACTGGGAGGCGGCGCTCGGCTGGCTGGCGCGTCGGACGGGGGCCGAACTGGCGCCGGAGCAGCGGGAGTCGGTGAAGTTGGCGCTGACCCGGAAGGTGGCGGTGCTGACCGGTGGTCCGGGCTGCGGGAAGTCGTTCACGGTGCGGTCGGTGGTGGAGCTGGCGCTGGCGAAGCGGGCGAAGGTGGTGCTGGCGGCGCCGACCGGGCGGGCGGCGAAGCGGTTGGCGGAGCTGACGGGGGCGGAGGCGTCGACGGTGCACCGGCTGCTGGAACTGCGGCCGGGAGGGGAGGCGGCGTACGACCGGGACCGGCCGCTGGACGCGGACCTGGTGGTGGTCGACGAGGCGTCGATGCTGGACCTGATCCTGGCGAACAAGCTGGTGAAGGCGGTGGCACCGGGGGCGCACCTGCTGTTCGTGGGGGACGTGGACCAGCTGCCGTCGGTGGGGGCCGGCGAGGTGCTGCGGGACATGCTGTCGGAGGGCAGTCCGATCCCGTCGGTGCGGTTGACGCGGATCTTCCGGCAGGCGCAGCAGTCGGGGGTGGTGACGAACGCGCACCGGATCAACGAGGGGCTGCCGCCGGTGACGGAGGGGCTGCCGGACTTCTTCCTGTTCGCGGAGGAGGACGCGGAGCGGGCGGCGGGGCTGACGGTGGACGTGGTGGCGCGGCGGATCCCGCAGCGGTTCGGCCTGGATCCGCGGCGGGACGTGCAGGTGCTGGCGCCGATGCACCGTGGTCCGGCGGGGGCGGGGAACCTGAACACGCTGTTGCAGGGGGCGGTGACGCCGGCCCGGGAGGGGCTGGCGGAGCGGCGGTTCGGCGGGCGGACGTTCCGGGTGGGGGACAAGGTGACGCAGATCCGGAACAACTACGAGAAGGGGGCGAACGGCGTCTTCAACGGCACGGTGGGGGTGGTCGTCTCACTGAGCGTGGAGGAGCAGCGGCTGACGGTGCGCACCGACGAGGACGAGGAGGTGCCGTACGACTTCGACGAGTTGGACGAGCTGGCGCACGCGTACGCGGTGACGATCCACCGGTCGCAGGGGAGCGAGTATCCGGCGGTGGTGATTCCGGTCACTACATCGGCATGGTCGATGCTCCAGCGAAATCTTCTCTACACGGCTGTGACGAGGGCGAAGAGACTGGTTGTACTGGTGGGGTCACGGAGGGCGATCGGGCAGGCGGTGAGGGCCGTCAGTGCAGGTCGCCGGCACTCCGCGCTTGATCATCGGCTGACGATTGGATGATCCGCCGGGGGTGCGGTACGGTCCCGGGTTGTCTTGACGTGAAGAGATTTAGGGCGGAACCTGGTCTGGTGCCGATCTTGTCCGGTTCACACCGGCTTCGGCGACAGGTTTTGTATGGCGGGCCCCTTTTCGGCCCACCCCGGGTGCGCGGCTGTCCTCCGGATGGGGGATCGTAGGAACGTCAGGGCACTCGGATGAGGATTCATTTCGTCGGTGAGGAAGACGTGAGCGACAACTCGGTAGTACTGCGGTACCAGGACGGCGAGTACGAGTACCCCGTCGTCGAGAGCACTGCGGGCAACGCCGGCTTCGACATCTCGAAGCTGCTCCCGCAGACCGGCCTGGTCACCCTGGACAACGGCTTCGGCAACACCGCCGCCTACAAGTCCGCGATCACCTTCGTGGACGGCGACAACGGCATCCTGCGCTACCGCGGCTACCCGATCGAGCAGCTCGCCGAGCGCGGCAACTTCATCGAGACCGCGTACCTGCTGATCAACGGTGAGCTGCCGAAGGCCGAGGAGCTGACGGCCTTCAGCGACGAGATCACCCAGCACACCCTGCTGCACGAGGACGTCAAGCGCTTCTACCAGGGCTTCCCGCGGGACGCCCACCCGATGGCGATGCTGTCCTCGGTGGTCGGCGCCCTCTCGACGTTCTACCCGCAGAGCCACAACCCGTTCGACGCGGACCAGCGCCACATGTCGACGGTGCGCCTGATGGCCAAGCTGCCGACGATCGCGGCCTACGCCTACAAGAAGGCGATGGGCCAGCCCTTCGTCTACCCGCGCAACGACCTGAGCTACGTCGAGAACTTCCTGCGGATGACGTTCGCCGTCCCCGCCGAGGACTTCGAGATCAACCCGGTCATCGTCAACGCCCTCGACAAGCTGCTGATCCTGCACGCGGACCACGAGCAGAACTGCTCGACGTCCACCGTGCGCCTGGTCGGCTCCAGCCACGCCAACCTGTTCGCCTCGATCTCGGCGGGCATCTCGGCGCTGTGGGGCCCGCTGCACGGCGGTGCGAACCAGGCCGTCCTGGAGATGCTCGAGCAGATCCAGAAGGACGGCGGCGACGTCGACGCCTTCATCCGCAAGGTGAAGAACCGCGAGGACGGCGTCAAGCTGATGGGCTTCGGCCACCGCGTGTACAAGGCGTTCGACCCGCGTGCCGCGCAGGTCAAGCTCCTGGCGCACGAGGTGCTCGGCCAGCTCGGCAAGAGCGACGAGCTGCTCGACATCGCGCTGAAGCTGGAGGAGCACGCGCTCAGCGACGACTTCTTCGTCTCGCGCAAGCTGTACCCGAACGTGGACTTCTACACGGGCCTGATCTACCGCGCCATGGGTTTCCCGACCAGCATGTTCACCGTGCTGTTCGCGCTGGGCCGGCTGCCCGGCTGGATCGCCCACTGGCACGAGATGATCAACGACCCGACCAGCCGCATCGGCCGTCCGCGGCAGATCTACACCGGCACCGCGATCCGCGAC
This sequence comes from Kitasatospora sp. NPDC085895, assembly GCF_040702125.1. Classification (NCBI taxonomy): domain Bacteria; kingdom Bacillati; phylum Actinomycetota; class Actinomycetes; order Kitasatosporales; family Streptomycetaceae; genus Kitasatospora; species Kitasatospora sp. NPDC085895. The sequence goes on from NZ_JBFBJY010000006.1 coordinate 5,243, forward strand.
TACGTGGACCTCGGCGACCGCTGACCCGGTCCGTGCGAAGGGCCCGGCCGCTCCCCTCGGGGCGGCCGGGCCCTTCGGCGTTCCGTCGGGCCCCGGGGCCGCCGGGAAAGACCCGGCGCACGGCACCCGGGTGCGACCGTGCCAGGAACGGCCGCTCAAAGCGTCCCTGACCTTCGCACCCCGGCGCCGTGCGCTGTGCCACCGAACTCGTCGGCGGCGGTACCGGGGCCCGCCGGAGCCCCGTTCGCGGCAGCGCGACCGGTGCGGAGGCGTGAAGCCGTTCGCCACACCGCCGCCGGCCGGAGACAACTGCCGCAGTACACACGGTATGACGTATCCGGGGTCCGGGAGTTACGTTCCCGGAGTGTGACTTGCCTCTCTCCACGCTCCGTGTGCGCGCGGTGCCGGAGCGAGCCGAGCGGTCCGTCCCCTTATCACACGCTTTCCGGCGCGCTGCGTCACCCTCCCCGCAGTCTTCGCAACCCAGCGTGATAGGAATCGACCCATTCCGGTACGGACCGTCCGCACGTGTCTGCGGCGGCGTCGGAGCAGGGAGGGAGAGCGCGGATGACCAGGAACGTCGTCGTCACCGGTGGTGGCACCGGCATCGGGTACGAGGTGGCCCGCCGCTTCGCCGAGGCGGGGGAGCGCGTGGTGATCGTCGGGCGCCGGCGCGCGGTCCTGGAACGGGCGGCCGCCGAGCTCGGCGAGAACGTCTCCCCCCTGGTCTGCGACCTCGCCGACCCGGACGCGGTCGAGCACGCCCTGGACTCCCTGCCGGCGACCGTGGACGTCCTGGTCAACAACGCGGGCAGCCGGGAGACCGTGATCGGCGCCGGCCCGCACGCCGTACTGGCGCGCTGGCGTGGCGACTTCGAGCGCAACGTGCTCACGGTGGTGCTGCTCACCGAGTCGATCCGGGAGCGGCTCACGCCGGGTTCCGGCCGGGTGGTGACGGTCAGTTCCATCGCGGCGCTGCGCGGCGCCGGCTCGTACGGGGCGGCGAAGGCCTCGCTGCACGCCTGGAACAACTTCCTGGCCGCCCAGTTGGGCCCGTCCGGGATCACCGCGAACATCGTCGCCCCGGGCACCGTCTCCGGCACCGAGTTCTTCGGCCCGCGGCTGGACGAGGCGGAGGTCTCGCGCCGCGCGGCGCGCACCCTGCTGGGGCGGATCGGCGAGCCGTTCGAGGTCGCCGCGGCGGTCCACTTCCTGGCCTCGCCGGAGGCCGGGTTCATCACCGGCGAGATCCTGCACTGCAACGGCGGCGAGCTGCTCGGCCGCTGAGCACCACGGCGACGGCCCCGGGCGGAGATCCGCCCGGGGCCGTCGGCCTGGGCCCTCTCTTTCGGATCACGCCGGGCGTCCGCGGTGATCCGAAAGAGAGGGCCTTGTGCGGACGCCTCAGGAGGAGGCGTCGAAGCGGCGCAGCCGCAGGCTGTTGGTGACCACGAAGACCGAGGAGAAGGCCATGGTGGCGCCGGCGACGACCGGGTTGAGCAGCCCGGCCGCGGCGAGCGGGATCGCCGCGACGTTGTAGGCGAAGGCCCAGAACAGGTTGCCCTTGATGGTGCCGAGGGTGCGGCGGGCGAGCCGGATGGCGTCGCCGGCGGTGCGCAGGTCGCCACGGACGAGGGTGAGGTCGCCGGCCTCGATCGCGGCGTCCGTCCCGGTGCCCATGGCGAGGCCGAGGTCGGCCTGGGCGAGCGCCGCGGCGTCGTTCACGCCGTCGCCGACCATGGCGACCGAGCGGCCCTCGGCCTGCAGCCGCTTCACCGCGGCGACCTTGTCCTCGGGGAGCACCTCGGCGAGGACGTCCTCGGCGGGGATGCCGACCTCGGCCGCGACGGCCTCGGCGACGGCCCGGTTGTCGCCGGTGAGCAGCACCGGGCGCAGGCCGAGCGCACGGAGGTCGGCGACGGCGGCGGCGCTGGTCGGCTTCACCGTGTCGGCGATCTCCAGGACGGCCCGGGCGGAGCCGTCCCAGCCGACCACGACGGCGGTGCGGCCGGCCCGCTCGGCGGCGACGCGGGCGGCGGCCAGCTCTGCCGGCACCGGCAGCGAGCGGGCGGTCAGCAGGGCCTCGCGGCCGGCGACCACGGTGCGGCCCTCGACGGTGCCCTGGACGCCGAGACCGGGGACGTTGGCGAAGGCGTCGACCGGCGGCAGCTGGCCGGTGCGCTCGGCCGCGGCGGCGGCGATCGCGGCGGCGACCGGGTGCTCGGAGGCGTGCTCGACGGCGCCGGCCAGGCGCAGCGCCTGCCGCTCGTCGGTGCCGTCGGCGGTGTGCACGGCGACCAGGGACATCCGTCCGGTGGTGACGGTGCCGGTCTTGTCGAGGACGACGGTGTCGACCCGGCGGGTGGTCTCCAGCACCTCGGGGCCCTTGATGAGGATGCCGAGCTGGGCGCCGCGGCCGGTGCCGACCATCAGCGCGGTCGGGGTGGCCAGGCCCAGCGCGCACGGGCAGGCGATGATCAGCACGGCGACGGCGGCGGTGAACGCCGCGGTGGGGTCGGCGTCGGCCAGCAGCCAGGCGACCAGCGTGCCGAGGGCGATCAGGATGACGACCGGCACGAAGACGGCGGAGATCCGGTCGGCGAGGCGCTGGGCGGCGGCCTTGCCGTTCTGCGCCTCCTCCACCAGCCGGGCCATCCGGGCGAGCTGGGTGTCGGCGCCGACCCGGGTCGCCTCGACGACGAGGCGACCGCCGGCGTTGACGGTGGCGCCGGTGACGGTGTCGCCGACCGAGACCTCGACCGGGACGGACTCGCCGGTGAGCATGGAGGCGTCGACGGCGGAGGCGCCCTCGACGACGGTGCCGTCGGTGGCGATCTTCTCGCCGGGGCGGACGACGAACCGCATGCCGGGGACCAGCCGGGCGACCGGGACGCGCTGCTCGCGGCCGTCGCGCAGCACGGCGACGTCCTTGGCGCCGAGGTCCAGCAGGGCGTGCAGGGCGGCGCCGGCCCGCCGCTTGGACCTCGCCTCCAGCCAGCGGCCGAGCAGGATCAGGGTGGTGACCGCGGCGGCGGTCTCCAGGTAGAGCGTGGAGGAGGCGTCGCCGGTGCCGACCGCGAGGGTGAAGGCGTGCCGCATGCCCGGCATCCCGGCGTCGCCGAGGAACAGGGCCCACACCGACCAGCCGAACGCGGCCAGGGTGCCGAGCGAGACCAGGGTGTCCATGGTCGCGGCGCCGTGCCGGAGGTTGGTCCAGGCGGCGCGGTGGAAGGGCAGACCGCCGTACACGACGACCGGGCCGGTGAGGGCGAAGGCCAGCCACTGCCAGTCGTCGAACTGCAGGGCGGGGACCATCGACAGCAGCACCACCGGCACCGTCAGCACGGCGCTGACCAGCAGCCGCTCGCGCAGCGGGTCCGGCTCCCGGGCGGCGTCCGCCGGGGAGCCGGCGGCCGGTTCGGCGGCGGGCTCCGGGGCGGGCGGCGGCGGGAGCTCCGCGGTGTAGCCGGTGCGTTCGACGGTGGCGATCAGGTCGTCGACGGTGACGCCGTCGGTGAAGTCCACCCGGGCCTTCTCCGTGGCGAAGTTGACGGTGGCCTCGACGCCGTCCATCCGGTTGAGCTTCTTCTCGATCCGGGCGGCGCAGGAGGCGCAGGTCATTCCGCCGATCGACAGCTCGACGCGCTGCTGGGCGGTGTCCCCGGTGGCGTGCATGGTCGTGCTCATCTCATCTCCTCGGACGAGCGTACCGGGGGCGCGGGCTCGGGCCGCGCCCCCGCGGCGGTCTCAGGCGGTGCGGCCGACGAGCTCGTAGCCGGCCTCGTCCACGGCGGCGCGGACCTGCTCGTCGTCGAGCGGCGCGGCGGAGGAGACGGTGACGGTGCCGGCCTTGGCGTCGGCGGCGACCTCGGTGACACCGGCGATGCCGGACACCTCGGCGGTCACCGACTTCTCGCAGTGGCCGCAGCTCATGCCGGCGACGGTGTAGGTGACGGTGCTGGACATCGGTGCCTCCGGGCGGTGTCGGGGCGCGGCCTTCTGCCGTGCGCCTGCCTCTGCCAACACCATACCCCCAGGGGGTATTCCAGGACCGGCGGGTCGGCTGTGGCGTGGATCTCGGAACGTACACCGCTGCGGCGGGCGCGGGCCGTGCTGGCGCGCTCCGCGCATCCGGCGTGCGCGCGGGTGTCACCCCGTCGGCGGGCGGCCGTGGACGGCGCGATGCGGCCTCGCGTCCGATATGTTCGGTATGTGTTCCGGAGCAGCCGAGTCCAGCGCGCCGCCGTGCGCGACGCCACCGGGCTGGCCCCGGCCCGCCGCAAGTCCGCCCTGCTGGCCACCGACCTCCAGGACCTCTCCTTCCGCCGCCGCGCCACCCCGGCGCTGCTCGCCGTCCTCGCCATCTCGCTGGTCGACTTCTTCACCGGCCAGGACCGCTACCTCGCCCCGCTGATGGTCGTCGTCCCGCCCGTCTCCGCACTGCTGCTCACCCCCGTCGAGCTCCTGCTGGTCTGCGGTGTCGGCTTCCTCTCGCTGCTCTGGCTCAGCAACTACGACCAGGTCGCCAACTTCCACGACGGCCGCTTCCTGATCGGCGCCATGGTCAGCTACGTCGCGCTCACCGCGATCAGCGCGTACATCGCCGAACTGCGCATGCGCCGGGCCGCCGCCTTCGCCGCCGTCAGCTCCGTCGCCGAGGCCGCCCAGCGCGCCCTGCTGCGCCGCCCCGGACCCAAGGTCGGACCGCTGCGCCTCGCCGTGCGCTACGTCTCGGCCGCGGACGAGGCCAGGATCGGCGGCGACCTCTACTCCGCCCTGGACACCCCGCACGGCACCCGGCTGCTGGTCGGCGACGTCCGCGGCAAGGGCCTGGGCGCGGTGCAGACCGCCGCGGTGGTGCTCGGCGCCTTCCGCGAGGCCGCCTACGACGAGGAGAAGCTCAACCGGGTCGCGGCCCGGATCGAGGCCAGCGTCGAGCGGCACGTGCCCGACGGGGAGTTCACCACCGCCCTGTTCGCCGAGTTCGGCGCGCCCGGGACGGTCGAGCTGCTGCACTTCGGCCACGTCCCGCCGATCCGGGTCGCCGCGGACGGCACCGTCGCCGTGCTGGAGGCCGCCGACCCGTGGGTGCCGCTCGGCCTCGGCCCGCTCGCCACCGGCGAACCCACCGCCGTCCGGCAGCCCTTCGGGCCCGAGGACGTGCTGGTGCTCTGCACCGACGGCGTGGTCGAGGCCCGCCACCACCGCACCGGCGAGTTCTACCCGCTGGCCGAACGGGTCGGACCGCTGGTCCGCGGCACCGCCCGCTCCGCCGCCGAACTGGAGTCCGCGGTCGGCCGGGTCTACGCCGACCTGCTGGTGCACACCGGCGGCGCGCTCGGCGACGACGCCCTGCTGATGCTGGTCAGCCGCCCCGGCGACCACCCGCAGCACCCGTAGCACGGGCACTAGGGAGTGTCTTCAAGGCGTACGGGGTGCACTCCCAGGGGGCGTGGGACACCTCTCGGCCGAAGGCCGGGGAGAACTGCGCGATTCGGATGCGGGCCACCGTGGGGACCTGGGCCGAGCCGGATCTGTCAGGGGCGCCGCTCCCGGACTGCGCAGTTCCCCGCGCCCCCGGGGGTGCACCCCGTACGCCTTGAAGGCAGGTCCCAGGGAGGGCCCCGTCACGGCTCCCGGCAGGCCTCGGCCAGTGCGGTGAACAGCAGGGCCGTCGACGCCGCCCCCGGGTCGAGGTGGCCCGCGCTGCGCGGCCCCAGGTACGAGGCACGGCCCTTGCGCGCCACCAGCGGCACCGTCGCCCGCGCCCCCTGCTCCGCCGCGGCGGCGGCCGCCCCCGAAGCCGCCGTCAGCCCCTGCTCCGCCGTCTCCGCGAACGCCGCGGCGGCCGGCGTCCACGCATCGACCATCGTCTTGTCGCCGGGCCGTGCCCCGCCGAGCGCCTGCACCGCGCCGAGTGCCTCGGCCAGCGCCGCCGCGAGCTCGCCCGGCCCGGCCGTCGCCCCCGGCAGCGCGCGACCGGCCGCGCGCAGCGCACTGCCGTAGAGCGGTCCCGAGGCGCCGCCGACGGTCGAGATCAGGGTGCGGCCGGCCGCGGTCAGCAGCGCGCCGGGGGAGCGGTCGGCCCCCTCGGCGCCCCGGGCGTCCAGGCCGGCGAGGACGGCGGTGAAACCGCGGCGCAGGTTGCTGCCGTGGTCGCCGTCGCCGATCGCGGTGTCCAGGGCGGTGAGTTCGGCCTCCTGCGCGGTGACGGCGGCGGCCGCGGCGCGCAGCCACGCCTCGGTGCGGGCGCTGTCCAGCTCCATGCGGGGCTCCTACCGGTCTGCCGGGCGCGGGTCGGGTCAGGACCAGGTCAGGGCAGGGGTCGCGACCGGCGCGTCCCAGAGCCGCAGCAGTTCGGCGTCGGCCCGGGTGAGGGTCAGCGAGAAGCCGGCCATGTCGAGGCTGGTGACGTAGTTGCCGACCAGGCCGCGGGCGATCCGCACCTCGGCGTCCGCGAGCCGGGCCGCGACCTCGCCGAAGACCACGTACAGCTCCAGCAGCGGCGTCGCGCCCATGCCGTTGACCAGGGCGATCACCTCGTCGCCCGGCGCGAGCCCGTGGTCGGCCAGGACGGTGTCGACCACCTCGGCGGCCAGCTCCCGGGCCGGGCGCAGCGGCTCGCGCCGGCGTCCCGGCTCGCCGTGGATGCCCACACCGGCCTCGATCTCGTCCTCGGGCAGGTCGAAGCCGGGCCGTCCCACGGCCGGCACGGTGGCAGCGGTCAGCGCGACCGCGTACGAGCGGGAGGCGGCGTTCACCCGGCGGCCGAGCGCGGCGACCTCGGCGAGCGGTGCGCCGAGTTCGGCGAGCGCCCCGGCGGCCTTCTCCACCACCAGGGTCGCGCCGGTGCCGCGGCGGCCCGCGGTGAAGGTGGAGTCCTGCACGGCCACGTCGTCGTCGACCAGGACGGTCGCCACCTCGATGTCCTCCTCGGCGGCGAGCTCGGCGGCCAGCGCGAAGTTCATCACGTCGCCGGTGTAGTTCTTCACCACGAACAGCACCCCGCCGCCGGTGTCGACGGCCCGCGCGGCGGCCAGCATCTGGTCGGGGACGGGCGAGGTGAAGACCTCGCCCGGGCACGCGGCGTCCAGCATGCCCGGGCCGACGAAGCCGACGTGCAGCGGCTCGTGGCCCGAGCCGCCGCCGGAGACCAGGGCCGCCTTGCCGGGCGCGCCCGGACGGGCCCGGCGCACCACCCGGGCCGCGGTGTCCACGGCCAGCTCGGGGTGGGCGGCGGCGAGCCCCGCGAGGGCGTCCGCCACGACCGTCTCCGGACTGTTGATCAGCTTCTTCACGCGGCACTCCCTCGGGCCCGGCTCTCCGCGCCCGACGTTACGCCCGGCACCCCCGGTCACCGGGCGCTGCGACACGCCGGAACGCCCCGGAGCGGCCCCGCCCCGGGGCCCCGGCACCGGGCTAGGGTGCGGGGCATGACCGCACCGGTGGGCGTCGTCCTGGTCTCGCACAGCCCCGCGCTCGCCGCCGGGCTGGCCGAACTGCTGGCCGAGCTCGGCGCCGGTGAGGTGCGGGTGGCGGTCGCCGCGGGCAGCGCCGACGGCGGGCTCGGCACCAGCGACGAGAAGATCGCCCGGGCGATCGACGAGGCCGACGGCGGTGGCGGGGTCGCCGTCCTCGCCGACCTGGGCAGCGCGGTGCTGACCGCCCGGCTGGTGCTCGCGGAGCGGCCCGGCGCGGTGCTGGTGGACGCGCCGTTCGTCGAGGGCGCCGTCGCCGCGGCGGTGACCGCCTCCACCGGCGCCCCGCTGGACGAGGTGGTGACCGCCGCCGAGGAGGCCCGCGGCCACCGCAAGCTCTGACCCCGCCCGGGCCCTACTTGGCGTCGGCGTAGCAGTCGACCACGGCGGTGCTCATCGGGAAGCGGACGGGGGTGTCGCCGAAGACCAGCAGCCGGGCCTCCTCGGCCGCGCCGGCGACCTCCTCGGCGACCCGGTCGGCGAGGTCGGCCGGGGTGTGCACCACCACCTCGTCGTGCTGGAAGAACACCAGGTGCGGCCGGTCCGCGCCGGAGGAGAGCGCGGCCAGCCGGCGGCGCAGCGCGGCGAGCAGGGCGAGCGCCCAGTCCGCGGCGCTGGCCTGGATCACGAAGTTGCGGGTGAAGCGGCCGCGGGCCCGCGCGGAACGGCCGCCGGCCTCGCCCGCGGTCTCGGGCGCCTCGGTGAGGTCCAGCCAGTCCGCGGACGGCGGCGGGCAGGTGCGGCCGAGGCGGGACCGGACGACGCCGCCGTCCTCGCCCGTCCGGGCGGCGGCCTCCACGTAGCCCATCGCGGCGGGGTAGCGGCGGCGCAGGGTGGCCAGCAGCGGGCCGATGTCGCCGCTGGTCTGCCCGTACATCGCGCCGAGCAGGCCGAGCTTGGCCTTGGACCGGTCACCGTGGAAGGCGGTCGCGGCGAGCGCCTCGTACAGGTCGCCCTGGGCGGCGGTGCGGGCGAGGCCGGCGTCCCCGGAGAGGGCGGCGAGGACGCGCGGTTCGAGCTGGGCGGCGTCGGCGACGACCAGGGACCAGCCGGGGTCGGCGACCACGGCGCGGCGCAGGATCCGAGGGATCTGCAGGGCGCCGCCGCCGCGGGTCGCCCAGCGGCCGGAGACCACCCCGCCGACCACGTACTCGGGGCGGAACCGGCCGTTGCGGGCCCAGGCCGCCTGCCAGGCCCAGCCGTGCGCGGCGTGCAGCCGGGACAGCTCCTTGTAGCGGATCATCAGCTCGGCGGCCGGGTGGTCGACCCGGCGCAGCTCCCAGCTGCGGGTGGAGCCGAGCTGGATGCCCCGGTCGGCGAAGGCGCGCAGCACCTGGCCGTGCGAGTCGGGGTTGAAGGGGCGGCCGCCGAGGGAGCGCTGCAGCTCCGCGGCGAGTTCGGCCAGCCGGCGCGGCGGGGCGCCGGGGACCTGCGGGCGCGGGCCGAGCAGTTCGGTCAGCAGCCGGTCGTGCAGGTCGCTGCGCCAGGGCAGGCCGTCGCGGGCCATCTCGGCGGCGAGCAGGCCGCCGGCCGACTCGGCGGCGGCCAGCAGCCGGAACCGGTGGCGCTCGGCGGGGTCGGCGATCGCGGCGGTGCGGCGCAGCTGCTCGGCGTGGACGGCGACGACGGCCTCCAGCGCGTCGGTGCCGGGCGGCAGCTGCAGCCGGTCGGGGGCGAAGAGGCCGTCCTGGTCGTCCTCTGCGGCGCTCTCCGGCAGGTCGGCGGGGACGGGCAGCCCGCGCAGCCGGGCCCAGGCGGCGCCGAGCGAACGGGGCTCGCCGAAGCGGCCCTCCTGGCCGAGCAGCAGCGGCTCGGTGAGCCGCAGGTCGTGGCTGCGGGCGAGCCGGACGGGCAGCAGCGGCGCGTACGCGCCGTCGGTGGCGGCGAACACCCAGCGCGGCCGGTCGGCCACCTCGCGCTCCGCGACGGCGGCGGCGAGCGCGGGGACGTGCTCCGGCGGGCCGAGCGGGGTGCCGTCCTCGGCGAGCGGCCGCAGCCGGCCGCCGGGGCCGTGCTGGTCGGGGACCAGGGCGTACCGGGGGGCCATCGGCGGGCCTCCTTCCTCGCTCGTACTCGTCGTGCCGGTGTGCGACCGGGCCGGGGAGGCCCTCATGCCGACCGTAGCGCGCGGCACCGACAGGGCCCGACCGGCGCGGCGCTCCGGGGGGCCGGGAGCCGGGCCCGCGGCGAGGTTCCGCCAGCGGTCGGAAGCCGCCTCCGGAGGCCGTAGGCAGCGGTGGTGACAGCGCATAGGGTCGGCGAAATGAGCGACAACCCCTTCTTCGCGACCAGCACCCTGGTCCACGAGCTGCCGCCCTTCGCCGAGATCCGCGAGGAGCACTACCTGCCGGCCTTCGAACAGGGCATGGCGCTGCAGCTCGCCGAGATCGCCGGGATCGTGGCCGACCCGGAGCCGCCGACCTTCGACAACACGGTGGTGGCGCTGGAGCGTTCGGGTGCGATGCTGAAGCGGGTCGCCGCGGCCTTCGAGAACCAGGGGGACTCCGACACCAGCCCGGGGCTGCAGGAGCTGGACGCCGAGATCAGCCCGCGCCTCGCCCGGCACCGGGACGCCGTCCACCTCGACGCCGGGCTGTTCGCCCGGATCGACGCGCTGTACCGCCGCCGCTTCGAGCTCGGCCTCGACCCGGAGTCGCTGCGGCTGCTGGAGCGCCGGCACACCGCGTTCGTCCGGGCCGGTGCCGAGCTGCCCGCCGCCGACCAGCAGCGGCTGCGCGAGATCAACGCCGAACTGGCCGCCGCCGCCACCGCCTTCCGCCGCAACCTGATGGACGACACCCGGGCCAGGGCGATCGTGCTGGACGGGCCCGAGCAGCTCGCCGGGCTGTCCGCGGACGCGGTCGCCGCGGCCGCCGAGAACGGCCGGGCGCTCGGCCGGGACGGCTCGTACGTGCTCAGCCTGAAGAACTTCTCCAACCAGACCGAGCTCGCCCAGCTCACCGACCGGTCGCTGCGCGAGCGGCTGCTGGCGGCCTCGCTCGGCCGGGCGGCGGAGGCTAACGGGCCGCTGGCGATCCGGACGGCAGGGCTGCGCGCCGAGCGCGCCGCCCTGCTCGGCCACCCCAGCCATGCCGCGTACGTGGTGGCGGACGAGACCGCGGGCAGCGTCGCCGCCGTGGACGCGATGCTCGCCCGGCTGGCCGGCCCGGCGGTGGCCAACGCCGAGCGGGAGGCCGCCGAACTGCTCGCCGCCGCCCGCGCGGACGGCCTCACCTCGATCGCGGCGCACGACTGGGCGTACTACGCGGAGCGGGTGCGGCAGTCCGCGTACCAGGTGGACGCGGCGGAGCTGCGCCCGTACCTGGAGCTCGAACGGGTGCTGCACGACGGCGTGTTCTTCGCGGCGCAGCTGGTCTACGGGGTGGTGCTGCAGGAGCGGCCGGAGCTGGTGGCGTACCACCCGGACGCCCGGGTCTTCGAGGTGTTCGACGGGGACGGCGGCTCGCTCGGCCTGTTCATCGGCGACTTCTTCGCCCGCGACTCCAAGCGCGGCGGCGCCTGGATGAACGAACTGGTCCAGCAGTCCCACCTGTTGGGCAAGCGCCCGGTGGTGGTGAACAACCTGAACATCGCCAAGCCGGCGCCCGGCGAGCCGGCGCTGCTCACCTGGGACGAGGTGCGCACGCTCTTCCACGAGTTCGGGCACGCGCTGCACGGGCTGTTCTCCGACGTCCGCTACCCGCTGTTCGCCGGCACCGAGGTGCCGCGGGACTTCGTGGAGTTCCCCTCGCAGGTCAACGAGATGTGGATGGTCCGGCCGGAGGTGCTGGCCAACTACGCCCGCCACCACGCCACCGGGGAGCCGCTGCCGGCGGAGCTGGTGGAGCGGATGGCGGCGGCGGAGTCCTTCGGGCAGGGCTTCCGCACCGTCGAGTACCTGGGCGCGGCCGTGATCGACTGGGCCTGGCACACCCTGCCGGCCGGCACCGAGGTCGCGGACGCCGAGGAGTTCGAGGCGCAGGCGCTCACCCGGGCCGGGCTCGCGGTGGCCGCGGTGCCGCCGCGCTACCGGACGGCGTACTTCAGCCACGTGTTCGCGGGTGAGTACAGCGCCGGGTACTACGCGTACATCTGGTCGGAGGTGCTGGACGCGGACACCGTCGAGTGGTTCGCCTCCAACGGCCTCGCTGCGCGGGAGAGCGGCGAGGTGTTCCGCCGCGAGCTGCTGGCCCGCGGCGGCAGCCGGCCCGCGCTGGACTGCTTCCGCGCGGTGGTCGGCCGCGACCCGGAGATCGGCCCGCTGCTGGCCCGCCGCGGCCTGGCCTGAGGCCGCCGCCGGACTCGCGGCGGCGGCCGGCCGGGCGTCCGGCGGTCAGGGTGTCAGCAGCACGGTGACCGGGGTGCCGGGCCGGGCGGCGGGGTACTCCAGCCGCACGGATCCGGCCCGGTCGCCCTGCGGCCGGCGGACCTCCACGCGGGCGCCGGGGGCCTGCACCCGGAAGCCCTGCGGGAAGGCGCCGGCGGGCACCACGACCGTGGTCGCCGCGCCGCGCCGCCCGGTGGTGAGGGTGAGGCGGTAGCGGCCGCCCTCGAAGGTCTCGGTGCCGGGCCGGCCGGCGAGGGCGGCGGCGTACGGGCCGAAGGCGGGGCCGTCGCCGGGGGCGGGGCGGCCGTCCGGGCCGAGGGCGCAGTACCCGCCGTCGCCGTGGCACCAGTACCACATCGTCCAGCCGGCGGCGAAGCCCGTCATGGCGGCGACCTGGCGTTCCACCAGGCGTGCGTTGCCGGGGGTGCGGGCGCTCGGCGGGCCCCACTCGCCGACCAGGACGGGCAGCCGGCCGGCCCGGGGGTAGCCGGTGACCGCCTCGGTGTAGCGCTCGACGAAGCCGCCGGCCGGGTCCCAATCGTGGCCGGCCTCCACGGCGGTGTCGTAGAAGTGCGGGGCGTAGCCGATCCGGGCCGCGCCCGGGCGGGGGTCGGTGAACTGCGGCAGCCGGGTCGGCACGCCCTGGCCGACCAGCACGGTCGGCTCGACGAACAGCCAGGCGCGGTCGTCGACCCGGCGCACCGCGGTGATCAGCCGCCGGTACATCCCGGCGAGCCGGCCCTGCTCAAGTTCGGCCGCGGCGGCGGCCAGCACGGCGGGGTCGGTCGGGTCGCCGTCGACCGGCCCGAACGGCTCGTTGAACAGGTCGTAGCCCAGCAGGGCCGGGTGGCCGCGCAGTTCACGGGCGACGGCGGTGTACAGCGAGGCCTGGGCACGGCGCAGGTCGGCGTCGTCGTAGAGGTGGCGGAAGGCGGCCTGCACGGCGGGTTGGAAGTAGCCGGCGAACCAGTCGTCCGGGTCGGGTTCGAAGGGCAGTCCGTCGTCCCGGGTCGCCCAGACCGGGACGCCGCGGTCGCCGCCGCCGAAGGCGGGCCCGTACACGTCCTGGTGGAAGTCGACCACGGCCAGCAGGCCGTGCCGGGCCGCGGCGTCCAGCAGCCGGTGGACGCGGGCGAGTTCGGCCCGGTCGTAGCGGCCGGGGGCGGGTTCGAGGCGGGTCCAGGAGACGGCGATCCGGACGAGGGTGAAGCCCCGGGCGGCGATGTCGGCCAGGTCGGCGGCGTCGGCCTCGGCGTACTTGTCGAGGTTGAAGCCGCGTAGCTGCAGGACGCGGCCGTCCCGGTCGGTGAAGAGCGTCCGCCCGTCGGGCGTGGTGGTGGTGCCGGCCGGTGTCCGGGTGGCGCCCGGGGCGGGTCCGGCGGCCGCGGGCGGTGCGGCGCCGAGCAGGACGGCGGCGGTCAGGAGCAGTGCCGCAGCGGTACGGAGGACGCGCACGGGCCACCTCGCACGGGGGAGTGGGTGTGAGCGCGATGATGCGCCGTCAGTTCCCGCCGCCGCAAGAGGTGAGCAGTGCTCAGGTTTACTCGGGGGCGGCCGGTTCGGCGGCGTCCTCGGGGCCGGGTGCGGGGGGCGCCACCACCGGCGGCAGGGCGGCGGCCGCGGCGAGCCGGCCCCAGAGCAGGTCGGCCAGCGCCTGCACCATCCGCGGCCGGGGGCAGGGCCGCTGGTCCAGCCACCAGTCCCCGGCCGCCAGCACCATCCCGGTGATCGCCCGGCCCCAGGCCTCGGAGAGCAGCGGGGTGTCGGCACCCAGGTCGACCTGGGTCTGCACGGCCCGGGTGATCTCCTCGGCGATCTGCTTCAGCGCCGGCGCCAGCGCGTTGCCCGCGCCGGTGGGGTCGCCCGGCTCGGGGTGGGTGAGCAGCCGGTACACCTGCGGGCGGGACTCGATCGCCGCCAGGTAGGTGTCGATGACGTGCTCGACCTGGTCGCGGCGCTCCAGCGGCTCGCTCAGCGCCGCGCGGACGGTCTCCAGCAGGCCCGCGGTGTGGCGCTCCGTCAGGGCGGCGATCAGGCCGTTCCGGTCGCCGAAGTGCCGGTAGAGGATCGGCTTGGTGATGCCCGCCTCGGCCGCGATGGCGTTCATGCTGGCGCCCGGTCCCTCGCGCTGGACGACCCGGTCGGCGGCGTTGAGCAGCTGCTCGCGACGGGGTTCGCCGGCCGGTGCTGCGGCGGGGGTCGACACGGTGCTGCGTCCTCCTCGGTCGGGCGTTGACATCGCTACCAATGAGTAGCAGACTCCCTCGATGTTACCCGAGGTAACACCCTGTTGCGGCGCCGCCGCCCCTCCTTCCCCCTGTGCACGCTGCTGCGGAGGCCTTCCCGATGAGCACCTTCTCCCTGGACCCCGGACCGGACCAGATCGCCGTCCGCGACTGGCTGCACGGCTTCGCCGCCGACGTGATCCGACCGGCGGCCGCCGAGTGGGACGAGCGCGAGGAGACCCCCTGGCCGATCATCCAGGAGGCCGCCAAGGTCGGCATCTACTCCCTGGACTTCTACGCCCAGCAGTACTTCGACCCCTCCGGCGTCGGCATCCCGATCGCCATGGAGGAGCTCTTCTGGGGCGACGCCGGCATCGGCCTGGCGATCGTCGGCACCACGCTCGCCGCCGTCGCCGTGCTCGCCAACGGCACCGACGAGCAGATCGGCACCTGGGCCCCGCAGATGTTCGGCACCCCCGACGACGTCAAGGTCGCCGCGTTCTGCTCCTCCGAGCCCGACGCCGGCTCCGACGTCTCCGCCCTGCGCACCCGCGCCGTCTACGACGAGGCCAAGGACGAGTGGGTGCTGAACGGCACCAAGACCTGGGCCACCAACGGCGGCATCGCCGACGTCCACGTCGTCGTCGCCACCGTCGACCCGGCCCTCGGCGCCCGCGGCCAGGCCTCCTTCGTCGTCCCGCCCGGCACCCCCGGCCTCTCCCAGGGCCAGAAGTTCAAGAAGCACGGCATCCGCGCCTCGCACACCGCCGAGGTCGTCGTCGACGGCGTCCGGGTGCCCGGCCACTGCCTGCTCGGCGGCAAGGAGAAGCTCGACGAGCGGCTCGCCCGGGCCCGCGAGCGCGCCGCCGGCGGCGCCGGTTCCGCCAAGGGCAAGAACGCCGCGATGGCCACCTTCGAGGCCTCCCGCCCCGCGGTCGGCGCCCAGGCCGTCGGCATCGCCCGGGCCGCCTACGAGGTCGCCCTCGACTACGCGAAGACCCGGGTGCAGTTCGGCCGTCCGATCATCGACAACCAGGGCGTCGCCTTCCAGCTCGCCGACATGAAGACCCGGATCGACGCCGCCCGGCTGCTGGTCTGGCGGGCCTCCTGGATGGCCGCCACCAACCAGCCCTTCCACAACGCCGAGGGCTCGATGTCCAAGCTCTACGCCGGTGAGACCGCGAAGTGGGTCACCTCGCAGGCCATGCAGATCCTGGGCGGCAACGGCTTCACCCGCGAGTACCCCGTCGAGCGGATGCACCGCGACAGCGCGATCTACACCGTCTTCGAGGGCACCAGCGAGATCCAGCGCCTGGTCATCTCCCGCGCCATCTCGGGGGTGCCGATCCGCTGACCCGGGCGGCGCCGGGCCCCGGCTTCAGAACCGGGGCTCGCGCCGCTCCAGGAAGGCGGCCAGCCCCTCCCGGACGTCCGGCGCCTCGCGGGACTTGCGCTCCCACGGCGCCACCGCCGCGGCCGCCTCCTGCGCCGGCACCGACAGCGCCGCCTTCACCGCGCCGATCGTCTGCGGCGAGCGCTTCGCCAGCAGGCCGGCGAACTCCCGTGCCCGCACGTCCAGTTCGGTGGCCGGCAGCACCTCGTCCACCAGCCCGAACCGCTCCGCCCGCTCCGCGGTCACCAACTCGCCCGAGAACAGCAGGTACTTGGCCCGCGCCGGCCCCACCAGCGAGGCGAGCCGCACCGTCGGCACCGACGGGTACACCACGCCCAGCTTCGCCGGGGTGATGCCGAACCGCGCGTCGTGGGCCGCGAACCGCAGGTCGCAGGCGACCGCCAACTGGCAGCCCCCGCCCACGCAGGCGCCGTGCACCACCGCGAGCGTCGGGTGCGGGAAGGCGGCCAGCGCCTCCTCCGCCGCCACGTTGTCCGCGTGGTACGCGTCCGCGCGGGCCGGATCGCCGTACACCTCGGACAGTTCGCCGATGTCCGCGCCCGCGCAGAACGTCCGCGCCGCACCCGTCACCAGCAGCGCCCGCACGCCCGGCTGCGCCGCGATCAGCCCCAGCACCCCCGGCAGACCCCGCCACATCGCCAGCGTCATCGCGTTGCGCCGCTCCGGCCGGTCCAGCACCAGCGTGGCCACCGGGCCGTCGACTTCCGCACGCAGCCCGGCGACGCCGGTGTCGAGCACGTGGACCATCACTGCCTCCGGGGACGGGTCGGGACGCCCCTCACCCTTCCACAGCGGCGTCCTCGCGGACCACGGCGGTCACTGTGATCTCCACCAACTGGCCGGTGTAGCCGAGGCAGGCCACGCCGAGCAGCGTCGACGTGTGCGGGCCGTCGGCCAGGCCGGAGGCGTTCACCACGTCCCACACCTCGGAGAGCGGCCCGGGCTCCGGCGAGACCACGTAGACCGTGCTGGCCACCACGTCGGCGAGGGTGCTGCCGACGTGCCGCAGCGCCTCCTGGAGGTTGGCCAGCACCTGGCGGGCCTGCGCCGGGCCGTCACCGGGACCGACCAGCTTCCCGTCCGCGTCCAGCGGCACCCCGCCGGCCAGGAACACCAGGCGGGTGCCGGGCTCCACCACCGCCGTGTGCGCGTAGCCGGGCGGCGGGAAGAGGCTCGGGACGATGCTGCGCTGGACCATGCGAAAGCTCCTCGGGCTCGGCGGACTCGGCGCCGGCATCGGCCGACCCCCGATCGTCCGTCGGCGGAGCAGCCGCTGTCACCCGGTTTTCGGCCGGGCCCGGCCGGGCGGGTCCGCGGGCCGGGTCACCCGGGCTGCGCGCCCTCGCCGGCCCGCCACTCGCGGGCCAGCACCGACCACACCTCGTAGTCCTGCCGCACCCCGTTGTGCAGCACGTGCTCGCGCATCGTGCCGTCGTGGTGCATGCCCATCCGCTGCGCCACCGCCCGGCTGCGCGCGTTGCCGCTGCTGTTCCACCACTCGACCTTGTGCAGCCCGCGCTCGACCAGCGCGTAGTCGATCAGCCGGCGGACGGCGGCACTGATCAGCCCCCGGCCCTCACCGTCCTTTTCCGTCCACGCACCGATTTCGCAGACCCCGGTGGCGGCGTCGAAGTGCACGAACATCACACCGCCGACCAGCCTGCCGCCGAGCCGGATTCCGAAGATCCGACCGGTGTCCGCGGCCTGCCGATCGGCATATCCCTGCAGCGTCGCCCGGGCCGATTCGAGATCGGTGGAGCGGGTGGCCCACGGTATCCACGGGTCGGTGTTGCCCCGGGCGCGCTCCATGTGCTCGAAGAATTCCACGGCCTGCCACGGCTCCAGCGGGGTCAGCTCGGCATCATCGGCGAGCGGTACGGCGTACACGGCGGTCGTCCCTCCGGTCGGCGGCGACCGGCGGCGGATCGCGCCACCGGTACGTAACAAACGTTTGGTAGGTACCATAGCGCGCATGACGCCAGCCCGTGGGGACCACGACGCCCGCCGCCGAGACGTCTCCGAGGCGGTCTGGCGGGTGCTCGCCGACCGTGGCTTCGGCGGGCTCACCCTGCGCGCGGTGGCCGCCGAGATGGGCGCCAGCACCGGGCTGCTCACCCACTACTTCCCCAACAAGCGCGCCCTGGTGGCCCATGCGCTGGAGGTGCTGGACCGGTGGACGGCGGCCCGGCCGCGCCCCGCGGCGGAGAGCGCCGCACCCGCCGGCGGCCTGCCCATGCTGCGCGCCGTCCTGCTGGACGTGCTGCCGCTGGACGCCGCGGGCGCCGCCGACAACCGGATCTGGGTCGGCTCCTGGGACGCCGCGCTGGCGGACGACGGGCTGGCCGGCGAGCACGCCGGGCGCTACCGGAGGTCCCGCGAGCGGATGGCCGAACTCGCCGCCGAGGCCCAGCGACTGGGCGAACTGCCGCCCGGACCGGCGCCGGAGGACGTCGCGGCCGCCGCGCAGTCCTTCGTCCTGGGGCTGGTGGTGCAGGCGCTGTTCGCCCCGGAGGAGTTCCCGGCGGAGCGCCAGATCGCGCTGCTGGACGGGTACCTCGCGGGCGTGGCCGCGGGCTGACCGCCCGCCCGCGCGGGCGCTGCCGCGCTCCGCGCCCGACCGGGCCGGTGTGACTGGCGCCCCCAGCAGGATTCGAACCTGCGACCTACCGCTTAGAAGGCGGGTGCTCTATCCGCTGAGCTATGGGGGCATGGGTGGCGCGGCCCGGAGGCTGCCGACCTGGGCGACGGCGGTCTGCGGGCGTTCGGGCGGTGCCCGCGCGGGGCTCCTGGGTACGGCGGGGTGGGGTGGGGCCTCGGCCCGTCCGGCACGGGACGCCCGGGACAGGATAAGGGTGACCGCATCCTCCGCCGGGCCTTCCGGCGCCGCGTCGGGTGTGTCGGCCTCGGCGGAGCGGTCCGATAATCGCAGGTGGCGGCCGGACGTGCAGCGGTCTGAGGGGATCTGGACCCGGACGTTGTGCAGTCGTTACGGGGCTGCCTCCCCACCTGTTATGGATTCGGCGTGTGAATCGTCCGGCGGTCCGCGCGGTGGGGGTCGGATTTGGGTTACTTCGGTTGGATGACCTGGCCGGAAGCGGACGGCGGCCACCCGTTAGGGGCCCGGTGGGCGGCGTGGACCGGGCGCGGTGTTGTCATGACCTCGCGGGATGGGCCGTTCCCGGAACCTGGAATTCCTGTTCATATTCACTCGGCCGAGTGGCCGCGGTTTTCCACAGCCGAGGGTTTTCCACAGGTTTCCGCGAGGCCGCCCGGAAATTCCGCCGGTGCGACAGCATCCGGGTGCGAGCGATTCGGCTCGGACATTTTCCGCCCGGAGGGGAGTTCCCGTGAATGAGACCCTGGTGACGATCGTCGGCAATGTCGCGTCGACGGTCACGTACGCGCAGACGCCGGCCGGCGTGCCGGTGGCCAACTTCCGGATGGCCACCACCGAGCGCCGCTTCGACCGCGGCACCGGCGACTGGGTCGACGGTGAGACGAGCTGGGTGACGGTGGTGGCCTGGCGATGGCTCGCGACCAATCTGGTGAGCTCGGTGAACAAGGGCGATCCGGTGGTCGTCAGCGGCCGGCTGCGGGTCCGGGAGTGGGGCGAGGAGGACCGCCGCCGGACGTCGGTGGAGATCGACGCCCGGTCGGTGGGCCACGACCTGTCCCGCGGCACCTCCGCCTTCCGGTGGGCCGTCCGCGGACGGCCCGACCAGGAGAAGGGCGGTTCGGATGCGCTCGGTCAGTCCGGCGGCCGACGGGCGGGTGATCCCGCGCCGGTCGGCGAGGCGGTGCCGGAGTGGATCGTCGCCGCGGTGGAGGCCCGGCGGGCGGCCGGGCGGGCTACTGCCGGATCACCTGCGGCAGTTGGCCCGGTGTCACCGCCGGTGCTCGCGGGTGCCGCGGGCGGCCCGGGCGCCGAGGCCGGCTGACGGTCCGCGATCCCGTCCTCCGCGGCCGGACCGAGGGATCGACAGGGCCGCCGCAAGGACGGTCCGATGACGACCCGTGGGATCTGGTGAAGCGTCAACCAAAACGGTTGTCCGACGGCTTGATAACGGAACGGCAACGGAACTGTCCTGGTTCAGTACAACTGTGGGAAGTGTCTCAACCCTCAATATGATGCGTCGGGTCCACACATGTGCAGCGGTGTCACAGGGGGCACCGCTTTGCAGGGCGGGCTGCCATCGGCAGGGCCCGGCCCGGAGGGATCACTCATGTTCCACAGCCAGAAGCGGGCTGTCTCCCGCATAGGTACTGTCATGCTCGCGACCGGCATCGCCGTGGCGAGCGGCCTGTCGTTCGCCGGCGCGGCGTCGGCCGACAGCGGCGCGGGCATCACCGCGACGATCCAGCCGACCATGGTCAGCGGGGCCGTCGACACCGGTGGCGGCCACGTGATCCAGGGCGGTCTTTTCACGCTGAAGACGGATGACGGCAAGCTCATCCAGACGTACTGCATAGACATCGACCACGGCGTCAAGATCAAGGACGCGGTCAAGTACCAGGAGTCGAACTGGGCCTCCAGCTCGCTCGGCGCCCCGGGCAAGGAGGAGGCCGCGGGCAAGATCCGCTGGATCCTCGAGCACTCCTACCCGAAGCTCTCCCTCGACGCGGTGAAGGCCGCCGTCGGCATCAAGGGTCAGTTCACCAAGGAGGACGCGGCGGCCGGCACCCAGGCCGCGATCTGGCGCTTCTCCGACAACAAGACCGGGGCCACCCCGGTCGACGCCGAGGCCAAGCAGCTCACCGAGTACCTGGCGGGCAGCAACAACACCGGCCTGAAGGAGGAGCCGGCGCCCTCGCTGGACCTCGACCCGGCGTCCGTGAACGGCAAGTCGGGCAGCAAGCTCGGCCCGTTCACCCTCAACAGCAGCGCCTCGACGGTCAAGCTGGCGCTCTCCGGCGACACCTCCGGCGGCAAGGTCAAGCTGGTCGACAAGGACGGCAAGGCCGTCTCCGACCTCAAGGGCCCGGTCGCCAAGGACACCAAGCTGTTCCTGGACGTCCCCGCGGGCACCGCGGCCGGCTCGGCCACCGTCAAGGCCTCCGCCACCACCTCCGTGCCCACCGGCCGCGTGTTCCTCAGCGTCGGCTACACCCCGGAGAAGCACAGCCAGACCATGATCCTGGCCGGCTCCGAGGTGCTGAGCGTCGGCAAGACCGCCAAGGCCGCCTGGACGCAGGCCAAGGGCCCGCTGCTCGAGGCCACCTCCAAGGTCGACTGCACCAAGAACGGCGTCCAGGTCACCGTCACCAACAACGGTGACGAGCAGGCCACCGTGACGATCACCCCGGGCAAGTCCGTCACCGTCGGTGCCGGCAAGACCGAGACCGTGCTCGTCCCGGTCGCCGAGGACGCCACCTACGACATCAAGGTGAGCGGCCCGAACCTGAACGAGGAGTTCAAGGGCATCCTCGACTGCAAGACCACCAGCACCACCGGTGGTACCACCGGCGGCACCACGGGTGGCACCACCACCGGCGGTACGACCGGCGGCAGCACCGGCTCGACCACCGGCGGCAGCCTGGCCAGCACCGGTGGCGGCAGCCACACCGGCATGATCGCCGGCATCGCGGGCCTGCTCGTCGCCGCCGGCGGTGGCGCGGTGTTCGCCCTGCGCCGCCGCGGCCGCCACGGTCGCTCCGCGGCCTGAACCCTCCCGGGTGCGGGCCGTCCCCACGGCAGCGGCACCCGCGGTACGACCCCGGGGGTGAGACCCGGGTCGTGACACCGGGCCCGGCCCCGTCCTCCGACACCGGAGGGCGGGGCCGTCGCCTTTCCCGCCCCGGGGCCCTGCCCGAGGTCCCGGGAGACGACCCGCCCGCGGCCCGCGCTCCGGGGCCCGGCCGTGTGACCGGCGGGAGTTCGGGCGGTGCCGTGCGGTGCGGCACAATGGAAGGCTGCAAGCCGAATACACCCGACGACGCCGGAGCGATCTCACGTGGCGGAATACATCTACACCATGCGCAAGGTGCGCAAGGCACACGGCGACAAGGTCATCCTTGACGACGTGACGCTCTCCTTCCTCCCCGGAGCGAAGATCGGCGTCGTCGGCCCCAACGGCGCCGGTAAGTCCACGGTGCTGAAGATGATGGCCGGGCTGGAGCAGCCGTCCAACGGCGACGCCTTCCTCTCGCCGGGCTACACCGTCGGCATGCTCCTCCAGGAGCCCCCGCTCGACGAGTCCAAGACGGTCCTGGAGAACGTCCAGGACGGCGTCAAGGAGGTCAAGGGCAAGCTCGACCGGTTCAACGAGATCGCCGAGCTGATGGCGACCGACTACTCGGACGCGCTGCTCGAGGAGATGGGCCGCCTCCAGGAGGACCTGGACCACGCCAACGCCTGGGACCTCGACGCCCAGCTGGAGCAGGCCATGGACGCCCTGGGCTGCCCGCCCGGCGACTGGCCGGTCACCAAGCTCTCCGGTGGTGAGAAGCGCCGCGTCGCGCTCTGCAAGCTGCTGCTGGAGGCCCCCGACCTGCTGCTCCTCGACGAGCCCACCAACCACCTCGACGCCGAGTCGGTGAACTGGCTGGAGCAGCACCTGGCCAAGTACGCCGGCACCGTCGTCGCGGTCACCCACGACCGGTACTTCCTCGACAACGTCGCCCAGTGGATCCTGGAGCTCGACCGGGGCCGCGCGTTCCCGTACGAGGGCAACTACTCCACCTACCTGGAGACCAAGCAGACCCGTCTCAAGGTCGAGGGCCAGAAGGACGCCAAGCGCGCCAAGCGGCTCAAGGAAGAGCTGGAGTGGGTCCGCTCCAACGCCAAGGGCCGCCAGGCCAAGTCGAAGGCCCGCCTCGCCCGCTACGAGGAGATGGCCGCCGAGGCCGACAAGATGCGGAAGCTGGACTTCGAGGAGATCCAGATCCCGCCGGGCCCGCGTCTGGGCAGCGTCGTCGTCGAGGTGGACAACCTCTCCAAGGGCTTCGGCGAGAAGCTCCTGATCGACGACCTGAGCTTCACCCTGCCGCGCAACGGCATCGTCGGCGTGATCGGCCCGAACGGCGCCGGCAAGACCACGCTCTTCAAGATGCTGCAGGGCCTGGAGACCCCGGACGACGGCAAGGTCAAGGTCGGCGAGACCGTCAAGATCAGCTACGTCGACCAGAACCGCGCCAACATCGACCCGAAGAAGACCCTGTGGGAGGTCGTCTCGGACGGCCTCGACTGGATCAACGTCGGCCAGGTCGAGATGCCGTCCCGCGCCTACGTCTCGGCGTTCGGCTTCAAGGGCCCGGACCAGCAGAAGCCGGCCGGCGTGCTCTCCGGCGGTGAGCGCAACCGCCTCAACCTGGCGCTCACCCTCAAGCAGGGCGGCAACCTGCTGCTCCTCGACGAGCCCACCAACGACCTGGACGTCGAGACGCTCTCCTCGCTGGAGAACGCGCTGCTCGACTTCCCGGGCTGCGCCGTGGTCATCTCCCACGACCGCTGGTTCCTGGACCGGGTCGCCACCCACATCCTCGCCTACGAGGGCGACAGCAAGTGGTTCTGGTTCGAGGGCAACTTCGAGTCCTACGAGAAGAACAAGATCGAGCGGCTCGGCCCGGACGCC
The DNA here is from genome assembly GCF_040702125.1 of Kitasatospora sp. NPDC085895. Classification (NCBI taxonomy): domain Bacteria; kingdom Bacillati; phylum Actinomycetota; class Actinomycetes; order Kitasatosporales; family Streptomycetaceae; genus Kitasatospora; species Kitasatospora sp. NPDC085895. The sequence goes on from NZ_JBFBJY010000006.1 coordinate 28,258, forward strand.
GCCCGTCCGCACCGCGCCACCTACAAGAAGCTGACCCGCGGCTGACTGTCCCCGCGACGACAGCCGCCGGCAACGCCGGTGCGACAAGGGCCGGGCAGGCTGCCCCTCGGGGCGGCCGGCCCGGCCACCCGCCCGCGGTCCGGCCGCGGGCGACCCGGAGTATGAGGAGATCCTTCGTGGCACGCCACATCTACGCCTGCCCCCTGCGGTGGTCCGACATGGACGCCTTCGGCCACGTCAACAACGTGGTCTTCCTGCGCTACCTGGAGGAGGCCCGGATCGACTTCATGTTCACCCAGGCCGCCGAGGCCGGTGCGGGGGAGTTCGCGGGCGGCTCGGTGGTGGCGCGCCACGAGATCGAGTACAAGAAGCCGCTGGTGCACCGCCCCGCCCCGGTGACGATCGAGACCTGGGTCACCAAGATCGGCGGCGCCTCGCTCACCGTGTCCTACGAGATCAAGGACACCGCGGCGGACGGCACCGAGACGGTCTACGTCAAGGCGTCCACCGTCGTCGTCCCCTACGACCTGGCCGAGGGCCGGCCGCGCCGGATCAGCCCCGTCGAGCGGGAGTTCCTCTCCCGCTTCATGGACGCCGTGCCCGCCGCCGTGGCCGTGGCCTGAGCCGGGCGGTACCAGCGACGTGAGCAGCACCCCCGTGACAGGTCGGCCCGCCGGACTCCTCCTCGCCGAGAGCGGCGGGGCGGCGGACCTCGCCGCGTTCCTGCGCCGGCTGCTGCGCTTCGACCGCGCCGCCGCCGTCCGCCTGCAGGCCGTGCCCGGCCGGGAGTCCGGCGGCGTCCTGGCGGTGTTCGGCCGGCTCCCGCTCGGCACCGCCGGGGCGATCGCCGTCCGCACCGCGCGCCTGGCCGGTCCGACGGCCGGGACGGACACCACCGTCTCCGCCGGGCAGCTGCTGGAGGCCGTGGACGCGGAGGTCGGCAGCGTCGTGGTGCCGCCTGCGGTCACCGGCCCGGCGTGGGCCGGTCTGCTGCCGCCCCGCACCGGCTGGCGGCTGATCGCCGAGCCGCAGGCCTTCGAGGTGCTGCCCGAGGTGTCCGCCGCGGTCGGCGAGTTCCGCCGGCGCAGCGAGGAGGTCCCGGAGCACCACCGTTCGCGGCAGGTGCTGGACGCGCTGGCCGACGAGATCTGGTCGCGCCCGCTGGGTGCGGTGCCGGAGCTTCCGCTGCGTGCCGCGCACGCGGCCTACGTGATCGGCTTCCTGCGGCCCGCGGTGCCGCTGACGGTGCACCGTGCGGGCGGCTGGCTGCGGTTGAGCGCGCCGGCCGGTTCGGTCGCCGTCCGCAGCGCGGCCGCGCCGGGCGCGGGCCTGGGCCTGAGCCCGCTGCGCTGAGGCGGCGCGGCCGGCCCCCGTTCAGCCCGCGGTGTTGATCATCGAGGCGGCGGCGTAGGTCAGGTAGTCCCAGAGCTGGCGCTCGGCGTCCTCGGGCAGGTCCAGCTCGTCGAGGGCGGTGCGCATGTGCCGCAGCCAGGCGTCGTGGGCGGCGCGGTCCACCTTGAACGGGGCGTGGCGCATCCGCAGCCTCGGGTGGCCGCGCTCCTCGCTGTACGTCCGGGGCCCGCCCCAGTACTGCATGAGGAAGAGGGCGAAGCGCTCCTCGGCCGGGCCGAGGTCCTCCTCGGGGTACATCGGCCGCAGCAGCTCGTCCGTGGCGACGCCCTGGTAGAAGCGGTGCACCAGCCTGCGGAAGGTGGCCTCGCCGCCGACCGCGTCGAAGAAGGTCTCCTCGGAAAGCGTGCTCTGCGGGATCTCGTTCACCCGACCATGGTCGCAGACGGCCGCGGGGGCCGTACACCGGTCTTCCGGCCTACGACCCCCGCCGCCCCGGGCGCGGCCCGGGGCGTTGCGCCGCTCACCGACTACACGTCGTCCCAGTTGAAGAAGCGCCAGGCGATCAGGCAGAGCACGGCCGAGAAGGCCAGCAGTCCGCCCATCGCCGGCAACGCGTCCATGACGCCGCCGCCGCGGCTGAGCACCGACTGCGAGGCGGTGACCAGGTAGCGCAGCGGGAAGACCTTGGAGACGGTCTGCAGCCAGCCCGGGCTGCCGTCGAGCGGGATGAACGCGCCGCCGAGGAAGGACATCGGCAGGATGATCAGCTGGTTGATGCCGTTCGCCGCCTCCTCGGTCTTGGCGAGTCCGCCGGTGAGCAGGCCGATCGACATGAAGGCGATGGTGGCGCAGAGCACCAGCGGAACGATCAGCCACCAGTTGCCGCTGAGCTTCAGCCCGAAGAACGGCGTGGTGGCGATCGTCAGGAAGATCGCCGTCTGGGCGAGGGCGATCACGCAGTTCACCGCGACCCGGGCGCCGATCACCGCCGGGATGGAGACCGGGGCGAGCCGCAGCCTGCGCAGCACCCGCTTGGTGCGCCAGTTGATCAGGGTGAAGGAGGCGCCGTAGACCGCGCCGGAGGCGATGGCCCAGCCGAGCAGGCCCGGGGTGAGGTACTGGATCGGCTTGAGCGACTGGTCCTCGACCTGGACGGAGGCCATGGTGAACGCCGGCGGCTTGCCGGACGCGGCCTGGTTGGCGGCCTTCACCAGGTTGTCCACGATCGCCTGGACGCTGCCGGCCTTGACCGGGTCGGCGGCGCTGTGGCGGACCACCACCTGGCCGTTCGGGCCCTGCTCGACGAGGGCGTCGATGTCTCCCTTGCGGACCTTCTCCAGGGCGGCGGCCTCGTCGTCGATCTTCGTGACGGTGAGGACCTTCTCCAGCTCCTTGCGGTCCTCGCCCCGCACGGAGTCGAGCACCTGGACGGCGCCGACCTGGGCGACCTTCACGTGCGGGGCACCCGCGCTCTTGAAGAGCGTGCCGAACATCAGCAGGAAGATCAGCGGCATCAGCAGGGTGAAGAAGAGCGCGCCGCGGTCGCGCACGAAGCCCAGCAGCATGACCCGGGCGAGTCCGACGAAGGCGCTGGCGCGTTCCGGCGCCTCGGGGGCCGGGGCGGCCGGCTCGCGCTCGGTCGCGGTGGGGGCGGTCGCGGTCATGCCCGGTACTCCCGTCCGGTCAGGCGGAGGAAGACGTCCTCCAGGGTGGCGCCGCGGACCTCCAGGCCGCGCAGCGCGTTCTGCTCGGCGAGCACCGACAGCACCGGCGCCGGGACGCGGGTCGACACCGACAGCGAGACGCCGTCGTCCTCCAGGCCGGCCAGTTCGGCGCCGGCCGCGGTGAACAGCTCGCGGGCGGTGTCGGCGGCGAGCAGCCCGGACTCGACGCTGATCCGGACGGTGTCGTCGATCTCCCGGACGAGTGCGGCCGGTGCGCCGGTCTTGAGCACCTTGCCGTGGTCCATCACGGACACCCGGTCGCAGAGCACCTCGGCCTCGTCGAGGTAGTGGGTGGTGAGGACGACGGTGCGGCCCTCGGCGTTGATGTCGCGCAGCAGGTCCCAGAGGTTGCGGCGGGCCTGCGGGTCGAGACCGGTGGTGGGCTCGTCCAGGAAGACGAGCTCCGGGTCGTGGACGAGTGCGCAGGCGATGGACAGACGCTGCGCCTGGCCGCCGGACATCTTCTCGGTCTGGACGGCGGCGGAGTCGGCCAGGCCGACCTTGTCCAGCATGGCGTCGGCCCGCTTCGGGCCCACGCCGTAGAACGAGGCGAAGGTGCGGATCGTCTCGCGGGCGGTCAGCCGGTTGAAGAAGGACGAGGCCTGGAACTGCACGCCGATGCGCGGCAGCAGTGCGGTGTTGCGCGGCCAGGGCTTGAGCCCCAGCAGTTCGACGCGGCCCTCGTCGGGCTCGCGGATCCCCTCCAGGATCTCCAGAGTGGTGGTCTTTCCGGCCCCGTTCGGCCCGAGAATCCCGTAGAACTCGCCCGCCTCGACGGTGAGTGACACACCGTCGACGGCCTGGACGTCCCCGTACCGCTTCCGTATTCCGTCGGCGGATATAGCTGCAGTCATGGTGCATGACATTAGGGGGTTCCGTGCCGGTGCGGTGGTGGTTACCAGGCAAAACCCCGGGAAAACCCGCCGGGCGGGGCCGGTCGGCGACCGGCCCCGCCCGACGGTCCGTCAGGCACGGTGCAGCGTGATGGTCGTCCAGGCGCCGACGTGGATCCGGTCGCCGTCGTTCAGCGGGATCGCGGTGTGCGGCGGCACCGGGTCGGCGCCGCCGTTCATCGTGGTGCCGTTGGTCGAGTCCTGGTCCACCAGCACCCAACTGCCGTCGGGCTGTTCGGCGAGCATGGCGTGCAGGTGCGAGGCGCCCGGGTCCTCCGGCGGCACCGACAGGTCGATCTCCGGCACGGTGCCGCGCTGCTGGCTGCGCCGGCCGATCCGCAGCTGGCCGCGGCCGGTCAGCGGGATGCGCCGCTCGGGGCAGTACGGCGGGAAGAACAGCCCCGATGCGTCCGGGCCGCTGCGCGCCATCATGTCGGCGAAGTAGTCCCGGTCGGCGCTGACCACCGCGATCCACTGGGTGCGGACCGGCGGGGGCGGCGGGGCGGCCGGACCGGCGCCGGGGTGGCCCTGCGGACCGTGCGGGCCCGGCTGGCCGTGCGGCGCCTGCTGGCCCGGCCCGGGCGGGGCCAGCCGGAAGGAGGTCCCGAAGCCGTCGCTGCCCGGGCCGCCGGCGGGGTCGGCGTAGACCGGGCCCGTCCGCTCGTAGCCGTCGGGCTCGGCGAACGGCGCCGGGGCCGGCCGGTCGAAGCCCTGCTTCTCCAGGTTGGGCGGCGGGTAGCCGGACGGCGCGGGCGCCGGGGCTCCGGCCGGCGGCGGGTAGCCGTAACCGCCGCGCGGCGCGGTCGGCGGGGGCGGCGGCGGAGCCGCGGGCGGGGCCGCCGGGGGCGGGGTGGGCGCCTGCGGCCGCTGCGGCGCGGACAGGTCGTAGTCGTAGCCGCACTCCTCGCAGTACCGGCCGGTCTGCGGGCTGCGGCAGATCGGGCAGGTGACCAGGCCCGCGGTGATGTCCGGGCCGCCGTGCGACGGCTGGCCGTGGCCGTGACCGTGGCCGTGACCCTGGCCGCCGCCGATGGACAGCCCGCCGAGGCCGCCGCGGCGCTCGTAGGGCGGCTCCTCGTAGGACGGCTCCTCGTAGGGCGGCTGCCCGTACCCGGAGTCGCGGCCGGCCGGCTCGTAGGGAGGCCGCTCGTAGCCGCCCGGGCCGCCGTACGCCGGACCGCCCGGGGGCGGCCCCGGCGGGGCGGAGGCGGGCGGGGGCGGCGGGTAGCCGGACCCGGCGGGAGCGCCGAACGGCGAGCCCTGGGCCGGCGGGGCGCCCGGGACGGCCAGACCGGGCGGCGGAGTCATCGGGAAGCCGCAGAAGTCGCACCAGTCCTCGGCCTGCGACTCATGGCCCCTAGGGCAGATCGGCATCAAATCCCCCACATCAGCAGGTCCGGCCCAGGGAATCGGCCGGTCATCTCTTCACTCGCACGGTCTTGGTCGACCGGGTCTCGAGTGTCATCGAGTCGGCCTCGCTCACGTTCTTACGGAATCGAACCGTACCCTCCTTCGGATCCACCACGTCGACCACCTTCTCCAGCAGACGGAACGTGCCGTCGTTGCCGGTCACGTGGGCGAGCCGGACGGCCGCGCCCAGCTTGGCGGTGGCCCGGTCGACGTCCCCCGCACGGTGGGCGGCGAGGCCCTCCTGGATGGACGCGGCCAGCTCGGCCTGGCCGGTGTAGTGGGCCACCTGCTGGTTGATCCGGGTGGAGGAGGCCAGGTCGTCGGTCCACACGGCCCGGACGAGGCCCTGGGAGAGCGTCTCGGCGGTGCCGTCGGGCAGCGGCAGCACCAGGCTGACGCGGGCGGCCAGCATCTCGTCGCCGACGGCGGCGGCCGGCACCTCGATGCAGACGTGGTAGTCGCGGCTCTCGTCGCCCCAGGAGCCGGTCGGGTAGTCGCCGGCCCGGGGGCCGGTGTCGGTGCGGCGGCCGGTGAGGTCCTCGACCGAGGGCGCGACCTGCTTGACGTACTTCACCACGGCGTTGGCCGGGGTCCAGATCCGCAGCGCGACGTCCGCGACCTGCTTGCCCATGGTGGCGGACATCATCGCCCGGAAGTCGTCCGCCAGGCCGGAGGGCTCGGCGACGATGTCGACGGTGCCGAGCAGCGCGGAGGAGATCCGGCGCAGCTCGTCGACCTCCCAGTCGGTGCCGACGCCGCGGCAGTCGGCGGTGAAGTACCCGGCGGCCCGCTCCAGGACGGCCTGCAGCTCGGCGGGCTTCTCGTGCTCGTTGCGCCCGTCGGTGAGCAGGATGCCGTGCCGGATGGAGCGCTCCGGGCGGCTCTCGAAGAGCCGCCGGGCGAGGGCCAGCCAGGTGCCGATGGCGGTGCCGCCCATCGGGGTGAGCTTGCGCAGGGCCGTCCTGGCGGCGGCCCGGGTGGACGGGTCGGCGACCGCCAGCCCGCCGCCGCCCGGGTAGACCTCGGCGGCCTCGTGGGTGCCGGCCACCACGGCGAAGGCGACGCCGTCGCGCAGGGTGTCGATCGCGGCGGCGGTCGCCTCGCGGGCGTTGCGCATCTTGGAGGCCGGGTAGTCCATCGAGCCGGAGCAGTCGATCATGATCACCACGGCGGCGTCGCCGCCGTCGGCGGAGGCGGGCAGCCGTCCGCCGGCGGTGCCGCCGCCCGTGGCGGTGACGGTCACGATCGCGTTGACCTCGCGGGCGCCCTCGGCGAGGTACTCGTTCTGGAAGATGTCGACGTCGAATCGGGGCGCGTTCGGCTTGGCCAGACTTGCCATGGGCTGAGGGCTCCTGTCGAGCGGGCGGGCGGGCGGTCCGGTGGGGTCGTCGTGCGGTGGTCGGGTCGTCGTGCGGGTGTGTGGGGCCGCGTCGGTGCGGGCGCGTGGCGGCGAGGGCGCGCCGGACCGCGGCGCGCCCGGGTGCGGCCGTCCTCAGTCGAGCGGTGCCGGGGCCGGCGGGAAGGGCGGCATCGGAGGTGCGGGCGGTGCGGGCGGCGCCGGGGGCGGCCCGTCCGGCAGGGTGGCGTCGTGCCCCTGCGGTGCGGGGGCCGCCTCGGCGGCGGGCCGCTGCACGGGCAGGTCGAGCAGGGTGGGCTCGTGCTCGGGCTCGCCCGGGGTGATCGGCAGCACCGCGACGGTGATGTTGTCGTGCCCGCCCGCGGTGACCGCGAAGTCGACCAGGGAACGGGCGGCGGCCAGCGGCTGTGTCCGGGCGTCGGCGCGGACGAAGAAGGCCAGGTCGGTGGCGGCCTCCGCGTAGTTCCACAGGCCGTCGGTGCAGATCAGCACCACGCCGGGCACGTGCGGGGTGAAGGCGACGGTGTGCGGCAGGAGCTCCTCGGCGTCGGCGCCGAGCCAGCCGGTGATGGCGTGCGCCCGCGGGTCGGCGTACGCCTCGGCCTCGCCCATCAGCCCGGCGGCCACCATCCGGGCGGCCCAGGAGTCGTCCTCGGTGAGCCGGTAGGGCTCGGCCGACTCGCGGTCGTCCGGGATCCAGTAGGCGCGGGTGTCGCCGACCCAGCCGATGGTGACCAGGCCGTCCGCCGCGATGGCGCTGACGTAGGTGCAGGCGGGCGCGTTGAGTCCGCCGTCCGGCCGGGCGCGGTTCTTGTCGTCGTAGGCGAGCTCGGTGACGGCCCGGGCGGCGTCGGCGATCGCGCGGCGCATCGCGGCGGTCGGGTCGTCGCCGCGTTCCAGCGAGCTGAGCAGCGACTCGGAGGCGGCGTCCACGGCGGTCGCGGAGGCCTCGTCCGGGCGGGCGGAGGAGGAGACGCCGTCGCAGACCACGGCGACGACGGCGGGCCGGCCGCCGGGCAGCGAGGTGCCGGCGACGGTGAAGGCGTCCTCGTTGCGGTGGTGGCGCAGGCCGCGGTCGCTGACGCCGGCGACGCCGGCCATGGCCCGCTCCTGGTGGTCCCGCGGCCGCGGCTGCGCCTTGCCGCAGGACTCGCAGTACCCGTCGGGGGCGAGGCCGGTGGCTCCGCAGTGCGCGCAGGCGCCCGCGGCCGGCCCGGCCGGCTGGAGGTCGGGCACGGTCGCTCCGGGCTCCCGGAGGTCGGTCACCACCCGGGCCCCGGCGGGTGCGGCGGGCTCGGCGGTGCTGTGTCCGCACGCGCCGCAGTAGGCGTCGTCCGGGGCCAGCGGCTCGGCACAGCTCGGGCACACGGTCTGCTGCTGCGGCATTGCTCACACCCACGTCCGTGGACGGGCACGGTTGGCCCGCTCCACCATCTCGATCCTCGTTCCGGCCCGGTCGGACAACCGTGCCAACACCCGGTAGGAGTGCTCCAGGGCGAAGCGCAGTTCCCGTTCGCCGGCAGGATGTCCGAGCACTTCGTAGGCCGGGTCCGCGCTGCCCGCGGCGGCCGTTCCGGAGCTGCCCGGCCGGCCCGCGACGACCCAGCCGAGGGCGGCGTCCAGCAGCTCGACGGAGAGCTCCTCGTGCCGCCGGGCGTCCAGGCCGAGCGCGGTGATCTGCTCGGAGCAGCGCACCAGCTCGGGGCCGAGCGGGTCGGTCGCCGGACGGCCGCTCAGCCGGGCGCGGACGGCGGCGATCCGTGCCGCGGTGTGATGCGCGGAGGCCTCCGGCACCGCCTCCAGGGCGGCGACCGCGCCGGCCCGGTCGCCGGCCGCGAGCCGGACCCGGGCCAGCCCGAAGGCGGCGCCGACGTAGCTGCGGTCGGTGGTGGCGACCAGGCGGTGGAACTCGGCGGCGTCCTCGCCGTTGCCGAGCAGTTCGGCGCAGAGGGCGAGGGCCAGCTTGGGCGCGGCCTCGCCGGGGAACGCGTCGTACATCGCGTCGAAGGCCTCGGCGGCGGCCCCGGCGCGGCCGGCGGCGAGGGCGGTGAGGCCGCGGTACCAGACGGCCCGCCAGTCCCCGGGGTGGTCCTGCTCGACGGCGTCGAGGTCGCGTGCGGCGGCCTCCGGGTCGCCGAGTTCCAGGTGGGCGCGCAGGGCCCGCAGGCGCAGTTCCAGCGAGGGCGCGGGGGCGGTGGCGAGCGCGGCCAGCGCCTCGCCGGGGGCGGTGCCGGCCAGGGCGGCGAGGAAGCCGGCGTTCGGGTCGGCGGTGTCCACCCGGGGCACCGGCAGGGCGAGGGCGGCGGCGGCCGGGTCCGGCGGGCCGGCGGCGGGGTCGGTGTCGAGCACCCGGACCTCGGGCCCGAACAGCGTGGAGAGCGCGGGCCGCGGCCGGCCGTCCTGCAGGGCGAGCACCTCGCGCAGGACGCCGGTGAGCTGGTCGGCCATCTCCTCGGCGGAGCCGAAGCGGCGGGCCGGGTCCGGGTCGGTGGCCCTGACGAGCAGTCGGTAGTACGACTCGTAGGCGGCGAACAGCGGGGCCTCGTCGGGGCCGGGCAGGTCGTGCCGGTGGGTGGTGTCGTAGCCGCGGAAGTCGAGGCTGAGCACGGCCAGGGTGCGGGCCACGGTGTAGAGGTCGGAGGCGGGTGACGGTCCGTCGGTGGCGATCTCGGGTGCCTGGTAGCCGACGGTGCCGTAGATCGGGCCGTCGTCGTCGAGGCGCCGGACGGCGCCCATGTCGATGATCTTGAGCGAGTCCTCGCTCTGGATCACGTTGTCGATCTTGAAGTCGCAGTACACCAGCCCGCGGGCGTGCAGGTGGCCGAGCGCCGGCAGCGCCTCCAGCGCGTACGCGATCGCCTGCTCGACCGGCAGCGGGTCGCGCCGGCCGTCCGGGGTGCGGCGCTCGTTGGCGATGTCCTTGAGCGACTTGCCGCCGACGTACTCCATCACGATGTAGCCGTCGGTGGCGCCCGTCCGCAGGTCGGGGTGCTCGGCGAAGTTGATGATGCGGACGATGTTCGGGTGGTCCACCTCGGCGAGGAAGCGCCGTTCGGCGAGCGCGACCGCCAGCGCGTCCTCGTCACCGGTGTCCAGCAGGCCCTTGAGGACCACCCACTTGTCGCTGACCCGGCGGTCGACCGCCAGGTAGATCCAGCCGAGCCCGCCGTGCGCCAGGCAGCCCACCACCTCGTACTGGCCGCCGACCAGGTCGCCGCGGCGCAGCTTGGGCGTGAACGAGTAGCCCGTGCCGCACTTGGTGCAGAAGCCCTCCGGGCGGCCCGGCTGGTCGCCCTTGGACCGGCCGACCGGCGCGTCGCACCTGGAGCAGAACCGCTTGCGCTCCGGCACCTCCGGGTCCTCCAGCACGGCCGCGGACGGGTCGGGCCGCGGCACCGCGGGCACCGTCACCAGGCCGGCGCCCAGGTTGCCGCGGCGGCCCGTCCCGGCGGTGCCGCCGCTGCTGCGCACCGAGACCGAGCGCCCGGTGCCCGTCCGGGCGGAGCGGTGCGAGCGGGACCGGCCGGACATCGTCCGCGAGGAGCCGGTGCGGGACGAGCCGGCGCGCTCGGAGTCGGGGGAGACCCGGGCCCCGGGCACCCGCGGTGCGCCGGCCTCGGCGGCCAGCCCGCACTCGTCGCAGTAGCCGTCCGCGTCGACGGTGCCCGGGCAGTCCCGGGTGCACCGCCCCGGCGCCGCGCCGGTCGCGGCCGGTGCGGCCGCCGTGCCCGCCGCCCCCGCGGCCCGTCCGGTGCCCGCCGCGGCGGCCAGGCCGCACTCGTCGCAGTAGCCGTCCGCGTCGATCACACCGCTGCCGGAGCACTCCGGCCGCGTGCACGCCTCACCCATCGCCGTCCCCGCCCCCTTCGAACTCCCCCGCCGGCCGGGTGTCCTGCACCGCCGGGGCCTGGTGGTCCTGCCCGTTCCCGCCGTCCGCGACACCCGGACCGGCCGCGACCCCCGGACCGGCCGGCAGCGCCGGCGCCGGCCGCACCGCCTGCTGGAAGCGGGCGACCGCCTCCGCGGCGGCGCGCAGGTCGCACGGCGCGCTCCACAGCAGCCAGCGCGCCTTCTCGAACCGCTCGACGACCTCCGGGTCCTCGGTGATCCGCAGCCGCGCCGCCATCGCCTTGTACGCCTCCAGCCGCCCCCGCAGCTCGGCCCGCACCGCCAGCGGCTGGGCCACCTCGGTCAGCGAGTGCCGGGCCCGGGCGAGCTCCTTGGCGGCCGCGTCCTCCAGCGCGTCCAGCAGCGGCCCCAGCCGGTACCACTGGCCGCCGTGCTGGAGTTCCACGGCCTGGCCGATCCGCTCGCGGAGCGCCGAGGCCGGGCCCGGCACGGCCGGCACCTCGGTCGCGGCGATCTTCGCCAGCACCTCGCCGCGGGCCCGCCGGGCCTCGGCGAGCGTGGCGTCCGCCCGCTGCAGCAGGTCGGCGACCTGCTGCAGCCGCTCGTGCGACTCGTCGCGCAGCCGCAGCAGCCCCTCCAGCTCCACCCGGACGTCGTCCAGCGCCCGGCCCGCCCGGTCGAAGCGGGCGGTGTCGACCACCCCGGAGACCGTGCCGGCCGTCATCGCGGCCGCGGCCGGCCCGTCCTCGGCGCGCTGCGCGGGCACCCGGGCGGGCCGCCACAGCGCCAGCGGGTCCGAGACCACCTCGGTGCGCTGCGCCGCCAGGTCCCCGGCCAGTTCGGCGAGGTCGTCGGCGAGCGGGTGGCCCCCCGGCCGCACGCCGACCGACAGCGCCAGCATCTGCACCCGGTGCAGTTCGGCGAGCAGCAGGTCGATCCGGGCGGGCAGCGCCGACCAGACCGCGTCCGCGGCGGCGACCACCTCCAGCACCGTCGCGTACCAGGCGTTCATCCGCTCCAGCAGCTCGGCGAGGCTGATCCGTTCGACCAGCCGGGCCGGTGCGCCGAGCCGGGCGCCGCCGTCCGGCAGCTGCCCGCCGGAGACGGTGACCGAGGCCCCGCCGAGCAGTTCGCCGAGCTCCGCCAGTTCGGCGGAGCCGGGCCGGTTGCGGCGCGAGCGGACGGCGCGCGCCGAGGCCAGCGCCTCCGAGTAGCGGTCGAACAACGACCACAGCACGGACAGGCCCTGCCCGGCGACGGACCACCGCTCCCGGGTGCGCCCGGTGAGGGCGGCCCCCTCCAGCAGCCGGCGGCCCGGATGGTCCTGCAGGTCGAGCAGCGCCGCCTCCACGGCGTCGCGCTCGGCGCCCAGCCGCGCGAGTGCGCGGTCCACCTCCTCCCGGCTCATCGCCGGGCCGGCAGTTCCTGCCAACGGTCCTTCCTCTCCGGTGCGGTCGCCCGGTGCCGGTGCGGCACCTCCCGCGCCCTGCGGCGCGGCCCCCGGTGACGGTGCTTCGTGTGACGGGGCGACGGGTGACGGGACGGTCGGTCGACGGGACGATCGGGTGACGGGGTGACGAGACTACGGCAGGTACGGTGCGGCGGAGGCACCCATGGTGGGCGCCAGCCAGCGCGCGTAGCTGCGCTGCCACCCCCCGCCCGTGCGGTACTCCGCCAGCACCTGGTTCACCCAGGCCACCAGGTCGGGCGCCGCCTTGTTGACCGCCACCCCCATGTAGGCGTCCGAGATGCTCTCGTCGAGCACCTGCACGGTCGGGTCCTGCGCGGCCTGCGCGGCGGCCAGCGAACCGTCGGTGAGGGTGGTGTCGACCTGGCCGAGCTGCATCAGCACCAGGCAGTCCAGCTGGTTCTCCACCACCCGCACCGCGCTGGTGCCGCGCGGGTCCCGCTTCAGCTCCGCCTCCGAGGAGGACTGCGCGGCCACGCAGGCCCGCCGGCCCTTGAAGGCCGCGGCCAGCGAGGTCACCTTGGCCGACCGCTCCACCACCACCTGCTGGCCGGTGCGGAAGTACGGGGCGGAGAAGGCCACGTCCTTCAGCCGCTCGCAGGTGATGGTCATGGTGCGGGTGATCAGGTCCACCTCGCCGTTCTTGACCGCCTCGATCCGGCGGGCGGTGGGCACCGTCCGGAAGGTGATCTTCTCCGGGTCGCCCAGCAGCGAGGCCGCGATCGCGTGCGCCAGGTCGATGTCGAAGCCCTCGATCCGGCCCGTCCGCGGATTGCGGAAGCCCCAGTTGAAGCTGTTCTGGTCGACGCCGACGACCAGTGAGCCGCGCTGCCGGATCCGCCGGACCGCCGCCCCGTTCGGGTCCTCGGCGGGCGGCGCGCTCCTGGTCACGTCGCAGTCCGCGGCCGGTGCCAGCGCGGGCGCGGCAGCGGCCGCCGGGGCCGTTCGCACCGCCGCGGGCGCGGCCGGGGCCGCCGTACCGCCCCCGAGCAGCCCGGCGGCCACCGCGAGCGCCGCCGCGGCCGCCGCTCCGGCCGTGATGCCCGCCCGCCTGCCGCGGGCCGACCTCGTGCGCTCCGTCATCCCCCGCCCCCTCACCGGTACTCGGCCAGTCGGCGGCCGATGCCCCTGACCACGCCCGCCGCCGCCAGTACGGCCAGCACGGCCGCCCCTGCGGCGAGCGCCTCGTACCCGCCGGCCACGCCGGAGGTCTTTGCACCGAAGCGGTCCTGCTCGGCCGCGCCCGCGGCGGCCAGCTGCCGGTCCATCGCGGCCCAGGCGGCCTCGGTGGTGGTGTCCGAGGCGACCGCCACGGTCGCCCGCAGCGCCGCCTCGTAGTCGCCGGCCCGGTCGCTGGCGGCGGCCGCGTCGTGCCGGGAGTCCCACTGCGCGAACTGCTTGCGGGCCTCGTCCAGCCGGTGCTCCGCCTCACCCGCGGGGGCGAGGGCGGCCGCCCGGTCCAGGGTGCCGCCGCCGGCCCGGCCGCCGCTCGGCGTCGGTGCGCCGCCGAGCGACCCGGTGACCGTCTGCCAGCGCTTGCCGTAGCTGTCGCTCGCCCCGCGGGCGACCAGGTTGAGGTTCTCCGCGGCGCGGGCCTGCAGGGCCTCCGTCCGGGCCTGGCCGAGCACCCGCAGCGGCTCGGCGCCCCCGGTGCGGCCCGCGGCCAGCGAGGCGGAGGCGACCGCGCCGCCCACCGCCAGCCACAGCACCGCGGCCAGCACCGCCGCGGAGGCCGTCACCAGGCCCGGGTTGAACACCCGGTTGGTCCGGCGGAACAGCAGCACCTGGTACCCGCCGAGCGCGGCCAGCGCGGCCAGCCCCAACAGCAGCGCCGCCACGGGCATCGCCCCGGCCGCGTCGAAGTCCTCGTCGAGCTGCCCCGACTCGGCGGTGACCAGCTGCTGCGCGGACGGCAGCATGGTGTTCTGCATCAGCCCCGAGGCGTACCGCAGGTAGGCGCCGCCGAGCGGCAGGCCGAGCCGGTTGTCGGCCCGGGCGGTCTCCACCAGGCCCGCGTACTGGGGGAGTTGGCGGCTCAGGTCGTCGATGCGGTGCTGCGCCTCGGAGTTGGCGGCCGTCCGGGCGGCGGCCCGGGTGAGCAGTTCGCCGGCGGTGGCGAGGTCGTCCTCGTACCGTTTGCGCAGCTCGGCCGGTTCGTCGCCGGCGAGCAGGAAGCCGCCGGCCGCCGTGGTGTCGGCGTCGGCGAGGGAGCGGTAGATCTCGGCCGCGTCCCGGCTGAGCGGCTGGCTGTGCCCGACCACCCGGTCGGTGGCCCCCGCCCGCCGGTCGGCCTGCCAGGCCGCCGTCCCCCCGAACAGCAGCACCAGCGCGACCAGGGCGGCGCCGGCCAGCCGCAGCCGGCCCGGCGGGGTGTCCGCCGCGCGCCGCAGTGCGGCCAGCCGCTCGCCGGCGTCCTGCAGCCCGGGCAGCCGTGCCGCGGAGTCGCGCCCTGCCGGCTCCGGCAACGGCGCCGTGCCTTCGACGACCGCCGGTCCCGTCACCCGCCCCACCCCCCTGTGTGCCCCGTGTCCCCGTGCGTCCCGCGGGACGCCGGCCCCCTGATGCCAGCAGTATGGCCGCCGGATGTGACGACCACACGCGAGTTGTGCCGATCTTGAGATTGCGCCAATGGGCCGATCCGCCCGAACGTGGACGTTCCGTGCGCGCAGCGCCCGGGCGGCCGCTCCGAACCTCCCGCCCGGGGCGCCGCGGGGGCGGTCGTAGCATGGCGGCATGCGTCTGCTCGGCACCATCACCCCGGACCGTCCACTGCTCGTCGTCGCCGTCCGGGAGGAGGCGGCCCACCTGGGCGAGCGCCTCCCCGTGCTGCTCACCGGCATCGGCAAGATCAACTCGACGGCCGCGCTGGCCACCGTGCTGGCCGGGGGAGTCCGGCCGGCCGAGGTGGTGAACCTCGGGACGGCGGGCGCACTGCGCCCCGGCCTGGCCGGCACCATGCACGAGGTCTCCCGGGTGCTGCAGCACGACATCGACACCCCGGTGCTGCGCGCGCTGACCGGCCGCAGCTACGGCGCGCCGATCACCCTCAACGAGGGCGTCGGCCCGACCCTGGCCACCGGCGACCTCTTCGTCTCGGACGGCGCGGCCCGCGACCGGCTCGCCGAGCGGGCCGACCTGGTCGACATGGAGGGCTACGCGATCGCCACCGTCGCCCGCCGGGCCGAGGTGCCGGTCCGGCTGGTCAAGTACGTCAGCGACGAGGCCGACGACGGCGCGGCGCACACCTGGCGCGAGTCGGTGGACGCCTGCGCGAAGATCCTCGCGGCCTGGGCGGACGAGCACCTCGGCGACCGCTGAGGCGCGCACCGCGCACACGGCGGAGGCCGGGACCGTTGCGGTCCCGGCCTCCGGCCGTTCGTGGCGGCGGGATCAGCCGGTGATCTGCACGCCGGTCAGCGCGGGCACGAACTGGTCCAGCTCGGAACGCCAGTAGCGGGCGACGTTCAGGCGGGTCGCCTTCTGCTCGCCGGGGAAGTGGAACTGCATCGAGCTCCACATCGCGGCCCGCTTCACCTCGGTGATCAGGGTGCGCGCCTGCTCCAGCGGCACCACGTGCACCAGCTCCTGCGGCCGGTTGCTCATCCGCGAGGCGCGGTGCACGACGACCACGCGCTCGGTGAGGGTGACGAAGTAGTACTTCACGAACAGCTGGCCGATCAGGCCGAGCTGGCTCATCAGCCACGGGCTCGGGCCGGTGACGGTGTGGAAGGTGACGACGGGCCGGTCGTTCGGCTCGATCGCCGCGATCGCCTCGGCGACCTGCTCCTGCATGGTGGACTTGCGGATCGCCATCTGGCGCTTCCCCCTGGGGATCGGGTGGGCGCCCCGTGGACGGGCGCCGTACGAAGCCGGGAGCGTAGCGTTCGTGGGACCGTCCTATCAACGTTCAAACCTCCGCACCCGCATTCTTGACCGGCCCTTGACCGGCCGGCCACCCGCGGGACACCGGTGGCCCGCCGCCCGCCCCGGGGTGTGCGGGCCCCGGGGCGGGCGGCGGGAGAGCGGGCACCCGGCGGCCGGGACGCGGCCGACCGGACGCCGGAGCGCCGGACGGCCGGTCAGGCGGCCGCCGGGTGCACCGGTTCGTAGGCGGCGCGCAGCCGCAGCTGCGCGCGGTCGTCGGCGCCGATCCGGTCGAGGCCGAGCAGGGCTGCGCCGAGGACGGGCGGTGCCACCACGATCCGCGGCTCGGCGAGCGGCGCGGCGGCGGCCAGCCGGGCCGTCACGTTGTCGACCAGCAGCGGCAGCCGGGCGGCGAGCACGCCGCCGCCGAGCACCACCGGGACGGCCTCGTCCAGCAGGCCGAGCCGCCGCAGCGCGACGGTGGCGAAGCGGACGATCTCGTCGGCCTGCCGGTCGACCAGGCCGAGCGCCACCCGGTCGCCCGCCCCGGCGGCGGCGAACAGCACCGGGACGAGCTCGTGCAGCCGCTCCGCGGCGATCTCGCCGAGGTGCATCCCCTCGGCCACGGCGGTGGCGGAGGGCCGCCCGAAGTGCGCGCCGATCGCCGCGGCGAGCCCGGTCGGCGTGCCCCGGCCGTCCTCGGCCCGGGTGGCGTGCCACATCGCCTCGGCCGCCAGTCCGCCGCCGCCGCCCCAGTCACCGGTGAGCCGGCCGAGCGCGGGGAAGCGCGCGGTGCGCCCGTCCGGCAGCAGGCCCACGCAGTTGATGCCGGCGCCGCAGACCACGGCGACGCCGCGCGGGCCGTCGGTGCCGGCCCGCAGCAGGCCGAAGGTGTCGTTGGCGACGGCCGCGGTGGTGCCCCACCCGCGGGCCTCCAGGGCGGCGAGCAGCCGCTCCTCCTCGACCGGCAGGTCGGCGTTGGCGAGGCAGGCCGAGACGTGCGCGGCCACCGGGGCACCGGGTCTCAGGCCGGCCTGTGCGGCGACCGACTCGACCAGCGGGGCGAGGCCGCCGACGGCCTCGTCGGCGCCGTCGAGCTGCGGCTGGAAGCCGCCGCCGCGGGCGGAGCCGAGCACCGTGCCGTCGGCGGCGACCAGCGCCACGTCGGTCTTGCTGTTCCCGGCGTCGACGGCGAGGACGCCGGGGAGCGGGGCGTCGTGCTGGCGGTTCATCGGTTCTCCCCGGGGTGGTGCGAGGCGGTCATCGTCGGGTCACGCCCAGCCGAGGTGGGCGCGGTTGTGGGCGATCAGCCGGTCGGTGAGCCGGTCGGCGAGGTCGATCTGGCCGACCAGCGGGTGGGCGAGCAGGGCGTCGAAGACCCGGTCCCGGCCGCCCTTGAGCGCGGCGTCCAGCGCCAGGTGCTCGTAGGCGGTGACGGCGGCGATCAGACCCGCGTAAAGCGGCTCGACCGGGCGCTGCGGCAGCGGTCGCACGCCCTGCGGGTCGACCTCGGCGGGCACCTCGATCACCGCGTCCTCGGGCAGGAAGGGCAGCACGCCGTCGTTGCGGGTGTTGACCACCTGGACGCCCGTGGTGCCGTCGGTGCCGAGCAGCGCGGCGATCAGCTGGACGGCGGCCTCCGAGTAGAAGGCGCCGCCGCGCTCGCCGAGCAGTTCGGGCTTGGCGTCCAGGGCCGGGTCGGCGTACATCTCCAGCAGCTGCCGCTCGATCGCGGCGACCGCGGCGGCCCGCGAGCCCTGCACCCTCAACTCCTCGACCACCAGGTCGTGCTGGTAGAAGTAGCGCAGGTAGTAGGAGGGCACCACGCCGAGCCGGCGGACGACGTCGAGCGGCAGGTGCAGGTCGGCAGCGATCGCCTCGCCGTGGCCGGCGAGCAGTTCCGGCAGCACCTCGCGGCCGGTGGCGGCGCCGGGGGCGTCGAGCAGGGTGACGCCGCGCTCCCAGGTGAGGTGGTTGAGGCCGACGTGGTCGAGGCGGACGCGCTCGGGTTCGACGCCGAGGTGGCCGGCGAACTTCCGTTGGAAGCCGATCGCCACGTTGCACAGGCCGACGGCCTTGTGGCCGGCGGTCTGCAGGGCGCGGGTGACGATGCCGACCGGGTTGGTGAAGTCGACGATCCAGGCGTCCGGGTTGGCCCGGCGCACCGTCTCGGCGATGTCCAGCACCACCGGGACGGTGCGCAGCGCCTTCGCCAACCCGCCCGCACCGGTGGTCTCCTGGCCGACGCAGCCGCACTCCAGCGGCCAGGTCTCGTCCTCGTTGCGGGCGGCCTGTCCGCCGACCCGCAGCTGCAGCAGGACGGCGTCCGCCCCCTGCACGCCGGCGGCGACGTCGGAGGCGGTGGTGACCCGTGCGTCGTGGCCCTGCCGGGCGAAGATCCGCCGGGCGAGGCCCGCGATCAGCTCCAGCCGGTCGGCGGCCGGGTCGACCAGGACGAGCTCGCCGATCGGCAGGGTGTCCCGCAGCCGGGCGAAGCCGTCGATCAGCTCGGGTGTGTAGGTGGAACCGCCGCCGACGATTGCCAACTTCAGTGCGGACATCAGCCCTTGACCCCTGTCAGTGTCACGCCTTCGATGAAGGCCTTCTGTGCGAAGAAGAAGAGGATGATCACCGGCGCCATCACCAGCAGGGTGGCGGCCATGGTGAGGTTCCAGTCGGTGTGGTGGGCGCCCTTGAACGACTCCAGGCCGTAACTCAGCGTCCAGGCGCCCGGGTTCTCGCTGGCGTAGATCTGCGGGCCGAAGTAGTCGTTCCAGCAGGAGAAGAACTGGAAGAGCGCGACCGCGGCGATCGCCGGCCGGGCCATCGGCAGGACCACCCGCAGCAGGGTGCGGACGTCGCCGCAGCCGTCGATCCGGGCGGCCTCCAGGTACTCGTTCGGCACGGTCAGCAGGAACTGCCGCAGCAGGAAGATCGAGAACGCGTCGCCGAAGGCCATCGGAACCACCAGCGGCCAGAGCGTGCCGGTGAGATGGAGCTGCTTGGCCCAGAACAGGTACATCGGGATCACGGTGACCTGCGGCGGCAGCATCATCATCGAGACCACCGCCATCAGGGCGAGCCGGCGGCCGCGGAAGCGGAACTTGGCCAGGGCGTACGCCACGGGCAGGCTGGAGACGACGGTGAGCAGGGTGCCGAGGCCCGCGTACAGCAGGCTGTTGCGCCACCAGGTGAGGAAGCCGGGGGTGCGCCAGACCTGCGCGTAGTTCTCCCAGTGCCAACTCGTGGGCCACATATCGGAGGTGAGCGCCTGACGGTCGCTCATCACCGAGGTGAGCAGCACGAAGACGAAGGGCAGCAGGAAGAACAGGGCGGCGGCGATCGCCAGCGAGTGCACGGCGATCCATTCGAGGGCGGCGCGGCGGCGGGCGGTGCGGGCGGCGGCCGTCCGGGCACGGGCCGGCAGCGGCAGGGCGGGGTTGAGGGTCACGGCTCAGTCCTCCACCAGGCCGGAGCCGCGCCGCAGCAGCAGGGCGGTGAAGGCCGTCGAGATCGCGAACAGGACGAGGGCGGCGGCGCAGGCGGTGCCGGTGTCGAAGCGCTGGAAGCCGAGGTTGTAGACCATCTGCGGCAGGGTCCAGGTCGAGCCGTGCGGGTAGCCGGGCTCGAACTGCTGGCCGGAGCCGCCGATCACGCCGCTGGCGACCTTCCCGGCGACGATCGCCTGGGTGTAGTACTGCATGGTTTGGATGACCCCGGTGACCACGGCGAACAGCACGATCGGGGTGATGTTCGGCAGGGTGACGAAGCGGAACCGCTGCCAGGGGCCCGCGCCGTCGAGCTCGGCGGCCTCGTACTGCTCCTTCGGTACGTCGAGCAGCGCCGCCATGAAGATCACCATCAGGTCGCCGATGCCCCACATGGCGAGCAGGGTGAGTGCGGGCTTGGACCAGTCGGGGTCGGTGAACCAGCCGGGCTGCGGCAGGCCGAGGTCTCCGAGCAGGTGGTTCACCGGGCCCGTGCCGGGGTTGAGCAGGAAGGCGAAGGCCATCGTGGCGGCCACCGGCGGGGCGAGGTAGGGCAGGTAGAAGGCGGTGCGGAAGAAGCCGGCGCCCGTCCGCACCTTGGTGATGAGCACGCCCACGCCCAGGCCGAAGGCGACCCGCAGGGTCACCATGACGGCCACCAGCCACAGGGTGTTGCGCAGGCCCTGCCAGAAGAACGGGTAGTGCGCGAAGAGGTACGTCCAGTTCTTCAGGCCGTTGAAGGTGGGCGCGGTGAAGCCGTCGTACTTCATGAACGAGAAGTAGGCGGTGGAGACCAGCGGATAGGCGAAGAACAGGCCGAAGCCGATCAGCCAGGGGGAGAGGAAGGCGAGGGTGCGGGCCCGCTCCCGGCGGCGCTTGCTGCGCAGCGCCGCCGGCCGGGGGGTGTCGGTGAGTGCCATGGTGCGTCCGTCACTTGGCCTGGTCGATGGCCGCGTCGATCTCCTTGGCGGTGGCGACGAGCCCGGCCTTCAGGTCGGTGAGCCGGCCGGACTCGTACTCGTAGCCGAGGTTCTGCAGGGAGACCTGGTACGCGCCGCCGTTGACCGAGGCGGGCGTGGTCGAGGAGTTCGGGTTCTTCGCGATGGCCAGGAAGGTGCGGAAGTTCGCGTCGGCGTCGAGCTTCGGCGAGTCGAGCGCGGCGAAGGTGCTGGGCACGTTGTGGATCGCGTTGGCGAAGCCGACGACCGCGTCGGTGTCCGTGGTCAGGTACTTGACGAGCTGCCAGGCGGCGGTCTGCTTCCGGCTGCCGTTGGCGATGCCGATGACGGTGCCGGTCTGGTAGCCGCGGCCGTAGGAGGCCGCCTGGTCGTCCGGGACGGGGAAGGGCGCGGTGGCCCACTCGAAGGCCGGCTTGTCCTCGGCGAGCGAGGCGGTGCGCCACTCGCCGTCGATGGCCATCGCGACCTGCCCGGTGGTGAACGGGTTCTTGGCGCTGAACTCGTCGCCGAAGCCGGTGCGGTACTTCTCCAGCTTCTCGAAGCCGCCGAGCTTGTCGACCAGGCCCTTCTGCCAGGCGAACATCGCGGCGACCTTCGGGTCGGCGGCCACGTCGGACTTCCCGTCCTGCCCGAAGTAGCCGGCGCCGTACTGGCCGAGGAAGTGCGAGGGGGTGGACTCGTAGCCGTGGTAGTTCGGCATGAACCCGAGCTGCTGGTAGCCGTCGCCCCGGGCGGTCGTCAGCTTGACGGCGTCCGCCTCGAACTCGGAGAAGGTCTTCGGCGGGGCGGTGATGCCGGCCGCGGCGAAGGCGGCCTTGTTGTAGTAGAGGCCGTAGGCGTCGCCGAGCAGCGGCAGCGAGCACTGGTTCCCGCGGTAGCCGCTGTAGGAGAGCATCGCGGCGGGGAAGGTCTTCGCCGGGTCGATGCCGTCCTTCTTCAGGAAGGGCGTCAGGTCGGCCCAGACCTTGGCGGAGCAGAACTTGCCGACGTTGTCGGTGGTGAAGGACGAGACCACGTCCGGGGCGTCGGCGCCGCCGGCCCGCAGGGCCTGCTCGCTCTTGTCGTCGGCGATGTTGCCGACCACCTTGACGTGGATGTTGGGGTGGAGCTTCTCGAAGGCGGCGATGTTGGCGTCGATCGCCTTGGTCTCGTTCTCCTGGCTCCAGCCGTGCCAGAAGGTGATGGTGACGTCCTTGCCCTCGGCGGAGCCGTCGTCCCCGCCGCCCTGGGGGGTGCCGGTGCAGGCGGTGAGCAGGGCGAGGGCGGCGGCGGCACCGGTGGCGGCGGTGGCGGCGGTGAGCGTCCGGCGGGTTCTGCGCGGGGTGTGCACTTCGGGTCCTCCTGGGGGGACGCGGGCAGGGGGCATCGCCCCTCGGCCCGTGTGCGGGAGACGGTGGCGTGGCGGTGGTGCGGGTCGGCGTGGCGGTGGTGCCGGTCAGTGGGTGCTGAAGGCCGCTTCCCGGGCGGTGGCCAGGGCGCGCTGCAGCGCGCCGTGCAGGACGGGGGAGCCCGGGACGGTGCTGCGGCGCACCTCGGGACGGGGGATGGAGATCAGGGCGAGCGCCTCCTCGACGAGGGCGCGCAGCCGCTCGCCGCCGGCGGTGGGGATGCCGCCGGAGAGCACCAGCAGTTCGGGGTCGACGACGGAGACGATGACGGCGAGGCCCACCGCGATCCGCTCGGCGAGCTCCGCGAGGAAGGCGTCGCCGTCGCCCTCGGTCCGCAGGGCCAGGTCGACGGCCTCCTCTGCGGTGCCGGCGGCGAGGCGGTGCGCGGCGGCGAGCTCCAGGACGGCGTCGGCGCCGGCGAGCTCCTGGAAGCCGCCGGAGTTGCGCCGCCGCACGTCGCGGACGACCGGGGCGCCCGGCACCGGCATGTAGCCGACCTCGCCGGCGCCGCCGGTGAAGCCGCGGTGCAGCCGCCCGGCGATGACGATCGCGGCGCCGATGCCCTCCTCGGCCCAGAGCAGGACGAAGTCCTCGCAGCCGTGTGCGGCGCCGAGGGCCTGCTCGGCGATCGCGGCCAGGTTGACGTCGTTCTCGATCGAGAACGGGGTGCCGAGCGCGGCCTCCAGGTCGGCGAGCAGCCGCGGGGAGTGCCAGCCCGGCAGGTGGGAGGCGTAGCGGAGCCTGCCGGTGGCGGGGTCGAGGGCGCCTGGTACGCCGATGACGACCTGGTGCAGGCTGCCGTCGGCGAGACCGGCCTCGCGGACGGTGGAGGCGAGGGCCTCGCCGACCTTCTCGACGGTGCCGGCCGCGGACCAGCCCTTGGTGGCGACCTGGTGCTCGGCCAGCGTGGTGCCGGTGATGTCGGCGACGGCGATCCGCACGTGGGTGGTGGTGACGTCCAGTCCGGCGACGTACCCGGCGGCCGGGTTGACCTGGTAGAGCTGGGCGTTCGGCCCGGGCCCGCCGGCGGTGGTGCCGACCGGCACGACGAGTCCGGCGGCCTCCAGCCGGGTCAGCAGCTGGGAGGCGGTGGGCTTGGAGAGGCCGGTGAGGGTGCCGATCTGGGTTCTGGAGAGCGGGCCGTTGGCGAGCAGCAGTTCCAGGGCGGCGCGGTCGTTGATCGCGCGGAGCAGGCTCGGGGTGCCGGCGAGCGGGGGGCGGGTGGTGTCGGTCACGGCTCGATCCTCCTCTGCGGGTCCGGCCCGGTCACCTGCGGGCCCGGCAGGTGGCACGGCGAACTGTTAGGAAAGTTTCCAATTGCTTCGAGAGGACCGTAGATCCCGGCCGGAGCAGGTGTCAATGACCCGATGTCGAAGCGTTACCCCGGGTACGCGGCCCGGGTATGCCGAGGGCCCCGCTCCCACCCGGGAACGGGGCCCTGCTGAAGTCGCACCGCCAGGGGCGCGCCAGCGCCTTGAAGGCGGCTCCTGCGGCTACTCCACCGACTGCGCCGGTATCGGCTTGACCGCGGCGGACTGCGGCGACAGCGGGTCCGACAGCGCCGAGGGCGCCGCGATCTCCGCCGCCGGGACGGCCGCGACCGGTGTCGCCGACACCGTCACCGCCTCCTCCTTGAGCTTCACCCCGGCCTCGTCGAAGGCCTGCTTGAGCCGCTGCCGCAGCGCCCGCGCCACCTGCGGCGACTTGCCCGGTGTCGTCCGCGCCTCGACCTTGAGGACCAGCGAGTCGGTCGCCACCGAGTCCACGCCCAGCACCTTGGCCCGGCCCCAGATCAGCTCGTCGTACGGGGTCTCCTTGGACAGCTGCTCGGCCGCCTCGGTGATCAGCGCCTCGACCCGGAGGAGGTCCTCCTTGTAGCCGACCTGGACGTCCACCGTGGCGGTGCCCCAGCCCTGGCTCATGTTGGCGATCCGCTTCACCTCGCCGTTGCGGATGTACCAGATCTCGCCGCCCGCGCCGCGCAGCTTGGTGACCCTCAGGCCGACCTCCAGCACCGTGCCGGAGGCCACCCCGGTGTCGATCTCGTCGCCGACGCCGTACTGGTCCTCCATGATCATGAAGACGCCGGACAGGAAGTCGGTCACCAGGTTCCGCGCGCCGAAACCGATCGCCACACCGGCCACACCGGCGCTCGCCAGCAGCGGTGCGAGGTTCACGCCCAGCGCCGACAGCACCATCAGTGCGGCCGTGCCGAGGATGGTGAACGAGGCCACGCTGCGCAGCACCGAGCCGATCGCCTCCGACCGCTGCTGGCGGCGCTCGGTGTTCACCACCCCGCTGTTGGCCAGCAGACCGCCGAGGCGGCCCATCTCCTCCTCGTCCTCCGAGGGGCGGCCCATCCGCGCCACCAGCTGCGATATCAGCTTGCGGACGACCGCGCGCAGGACCAGCGCGAGGACCACGATGAAGACGATCCGCACACCGCCCTCGACCCAGCTCTGCCAGTTCTGGTCGAACCAGCTGGCGGCCTGCTTGGTGGAGGCCGTCACCTCCTCGGCGCTGGTCGGCAGCTTCAGGTCGAGGGTGGGTTGGGCTGGCGAAGGGGTGGCTTCGGCCAGGAGGCCGGTGACACCGGAGCGGAACACGTGCGGGCCTTCCGTGGTGCGGGGTACGGCCGGCGCGCGGCACCGGCACGGCCCGGCTGGCGGACCGTCCCGTCCAACCCTAGCGGCCCGCACGGGCACCCCCGGACGGCCCGTCAGCCTGCCCCGGCCCCCGCGCACGCCCCCTCACCGGCGGCGACGCGTGCACCGGGCCCGGCGCGCGGGCATACGTCCTATGACGGATTCCACATCCGGTCCGTTACACAGGAGTGGTGGCGCCGTACGAAGGCGTAAGGCGACACTGGGGGAGATCGCGCCGCAATGCGATCACCCGCTCGTCCCGGCGCGAGCCACGCGCCGCAGGCGTCCAAGGAGGCATCCGTGCCGCATGTCCTGGTCCTCAACGCGTCGTACGAACCACTCGGAGTGGTCTCCACCCGCCGCGCCCTCATCCTGGTCCTCAACCACAAGGCGGTCAGCCTGGAGGACTCCGGAACCACACTGCACAGCGCCACCACCACCGTGACGGCACCGTCCGTCGTCCGTCTGACCCGCTTCGTGCGGGTCCCGTTCCGCGGGCCCGTCCCGCTCACCCGCCGCGCCCTGTTCGCCCGCGACCACGGGCGCTGCGTGTACTGCGGGGCCGCCGCGACCAGCGTCGACCACGTCATTCCGCGCAGCCGGGGCGGCCAGCACCGGTGGGACAACGTCGTGGCGGCCTGCCGCCGCTGCAACCACGTCAAGGCCGACCGCCACCTCACCGAGCTCGGCTGGCGGATGAAGCGCGCCCCCGCCCCGCCCAGCGGCCTGGCCTGGCGGGTCATCGGCACCGGCATCAAGGACCCCCGCTGGCGCCCCTACCTGGAGCCCTACGGCGGCCTCGACCAGTTCCGCGAGTACGAGCACCACGACCATACCGACCACGCGGGTGCCCTGCCGGCTCCGGCCACGAGGACCCACCCGACCCGCCGCCGCGGAGAGCCGGAACCGCTCTCCGCCTGACAGACAAGGGCCTGCCCGTCACACTTCGGTACGCCTCATGGGCCGCCGGCGCACCCCCAGCGGGAGCGTCGGCGGCCCGCCGTCTGCATCCCTGGAGCCCGCACCGTGCCGCCCGAGAGCCGCCCCCGCGCCACCGGCCCCCTCCCCTTCGGCGCCGTCCCGTTCGACGCCGTCCCCTTCGACGCCGTCTCCTTCGACGGCGACGACACCCTCTGGGACTTCGCCGCCGCGTTCGCCCCGGCCATCGCCCACGCCGCCGACCTGCTCGGCGCGGAGCTCGGCGGCCCACCGGTGGAGGTCGACTGGCTGCAGCGGATCCGCGAGGAGGTCGCCGCCGACCTGCCCGGCGCCACCCTGCCCGAGCTGCGCCGGGCCGCCTTCGCCGAGGCCGTCCGCCGCCGCGCCCCCGGCCGCCCCGAACTCGCCGACCGGATGTTCCTCGCGTTCATGGCCGCCCGCGCCCGCTCCACCCGGCTCTTCCCCGAGGTCGCGGAGGTCGTCGCCGCCCTCGCCGCCCGGATGCCGCTCGCGCTGACCACCAACGGCAACGCCGAACTCTCCTGGACGGGCCTCGACCCCTACTTCAGCGCGGTCGTGCGCGCGGTGGACTGCGGCCGCTCGAAGCCCGACCCGGCGATCTACCTGATCACCGCCGAGCGGCTCGGCGTCGAGCCGGCCCGCATCCTGCACGTCGGCGACCACCCCGTCGAGGACGTCGACGGGGCCCTCGCCGCCGGGTTCCAGGCACGGCTGATCGACCGGACGGGCCGCACCCCCGGCGCCCTCACCTCGCTGGCCGAGCTGCTCAGCCGGTGACGGCGTACAGCTCGACGCCCCACAGCGAGTAGCCGTACTTCGTCGCCCGGGTCACCCCCTGCACGCGCAGGAAGCGGGTGCCCGGCGCGTCGAAGCGCACCGTCTCCGTGCCGCCCGCGCCGTCGTCCACGGTGGCCACCGTCGTCCAGGTCACCCCGTCCGCCGAGGTCTGCACCTTGTAGGCGGCCGCGTGCGCGTCCTGCCAGTGCAGCACCGCCGAGCCCAGCCGCGCCGCCTGCGGCAGCTCCAGCTGCACCCACGCGCCGTCGGAGGCCGGCGAGGACCAGCGGG
Source organism: Kitasatospora sp. NPDC085895 (assembly GCF_040702125.1). Classification (NCBI taxonomy): domain Bacteria; kingdom Bacillati; phylum Actinomycetota; class Actinomycetes; order Kitasatosporales; family Streptomycetaceae; genus Kitasatospora; species Kitasatospora sp. NPDC085895. The sequence goes on from NZ_JBFBJY010000006.1 coordinate 54,684, forward strand.
TCCGCGGGTCGCCGTCGTTGATGTTGGAGGCCGGGAAGGCCGGCGTCTCGTCCGCCGAGGAGGTGGCGGTCGCGCCGCGCGCCAGGTCCGGTCCGCCGGCCGGCGGCACCACGTGCACCAGCAGGTCCTGCCGGACGGTCAGCGTGCCCGCGGTGAACGTGACCGGCAGCCGGTAGGTGCCCGAGGGCGTCCCGGCGGCCGCCACCACCTGCAGCGGCACGCCCACCCGGCCGCCGCGCGGCACCGCCACCGCGGTGCCCTGGGTGACGGTCAGCCCCTTGGCGACCGCCGGCACCTCCACCTTCAGCTCGCCGCTGGTGCCCTCCGGCCGGCCGGTCTCCAGCACCGCCTTCGTCACCTGCGGCACGGCCTGCCCGGTCACCACGTCCAGGCTGGAGTCCGAGAGGCTGAGCCGCGCCGCCGGGGTGTCCGCGTACCAGGGCACGATCTGGTTGACCACCGGCGCCTGGAAGCCGGGCGCCCACACCAGCCGGATCGCGTCGGCCGGGCGGCCGCCCGCCGGGAGCTCGTTGTAGCCGGGCTTCAGCGTGCCGATCGCCGTCCAGAGGCCGTCCGCGCCGCGCACCGCCACCGTCGCGACCGCCTGCACCGTCGGGTCGGTCAGCACGGTGACCCGGTCCAGCGGGCGGGCCGAGCCCAGCTCCACCGTCAGCGGCTCCGAGGCCGCCGTCGGCGCGTCCGCGGCGCGGAACGCGGTGTCCGGGTCGCCGTCCAGCACCGCGTCCGGCGAGGAGCCCGGCGCCGCGGCCGGGCCGGTCACCACCGCCGGCGTGTCGTCCGGTGCCGCGACCGAGAACTCCCGGACGGCCACCGCGGTCTTCTGCGCCGTCCGCGCGCGCAGCCGCACCGCCTTGGCCACGGTGCCGGCCGGGGCGGTCACCGACACGCTCTTCTGGCCGTGCACCACCGCCAGCTGCTTCCAGCCGCCGCTGCCCGTGGAGTACTCCAGCACCCCGTCGCGCAGGTAGTCGTCGGCCGCGCTCGCCGCGTCCGGACCGTCGCCCCACGAGCCCATCAGCACGGTCACCCGGCCGAGCGGGCGGCCGTTGCCGAGGTCCAGGCCGACCGCGTCGCCGACCTGCGGCGGGGACGCGCTCCAGTAGAAGGTGTCCGCGGCGCCGTCCGTCATCAGCGCCGGGCCGTGGTCGTTGGCCGTGCCGATCGTGGTCGTCGGGGTGCCCGAGCCGGCGTCCACACCGGCCCAGGTGTCCGCGTCCTTCAGCGCCCGCTCCAGGAACGGGTCCAGCACCCCGGCCCCGAGCGTCACCGTGCCCTGCCCCAGCTGCTCGCGCAGCTGCCGCAGGTCCACCCGGGCCTGCCAGGCCGCACTGCCGTCGCCGCCGCGCTGCGCCAGCAGCATCGCGACCGCCGCCTGCCCGGCCCGCCCGTAGGTGGCCAGCCGGACGAGCCACGGGCCCGCGTCCTGCGCCACCGCGTCGCCGGCGAGGGCCTGCGGCGCCCCCGCCATGGTCGCGAAGGCCTCCTGCAGCGGTGCGGCCGCCGCCTGCAGCGCCGCGTGGTCCGGGGTGTCGCCCGAGGACGGCTCCAGGGCCGTCCAGAAACGCTCCATCAGCGGCGCCAGGTAGCCCGACTCCCGCTTGTCCAGCGGCGAGGACGAGCTGTTCCCGGCCAGGGCGGCGAGCGCCGCCTCGGCCGCGCCGCCGCCCGACATGGCGTGCACCGCCTGCTTCACCGACTCCTCGGCGCGGTAGCCCTCGGGCTTCCAGCCGAAGTCGGCGGCGGTCGCCAGCGGCAGCCGGGACGCCACCGGCTGCGCCATCGCCGCGGTCAGCAGCACCGCCGACCGGGTCGCCACCGCGGGGTCGCGGCTGGTGTAGCCGCCGAGGAACAGCCGGTCCGGCGTGGAGTCGTTGACCGGGTAGTTGTCCATGGTCACCAGCGGACGGTCGAACAGCGCCGCCGTCTGGGCCAGCTGGTCGCCCGTCACCTTGGGCGCGATCACCGCGCCGCCGCTCCACGCCACCTGCACGCCCGCCGGCAGCGCCGCCGCCAGCGCCTTGCGGTACGGCGTCGCACCCTGCTTCTGGTACTCCGTCGGCACCACCGACAGCGGCGCCAGCTCCGGGTGCGCCGCGATCAGCCGCGTCTGCACCTTCGCGGCCAGCTCGGCCTGGGCCTTGGCCGCCGCGGCCGGGCCGGTGCCGTAGGTGCGGCGGTCGCCCGGGCAGTGCCACTCGTCGTAGCTGACGTCGAGGAACTGCAGCTGGAAGGCGCCGAAGCCGAGCCTGCGCAGCCCGTCCAGCTTGGCGACCAGCGCGTCCACGTCCTTGCCGGAGCCGTAGCAGAACGACTGCCCCGGGTCGATCGAGTAGCCGAGCACCACGTGGTTGTCCCGGGCCCGCGCGGCGAGCCGGCGCAGCGCGTCCTGCTGCGCCTGCGGGTAGGCCTCGCGCCAGCGGGAGGTCCGGTACGGGTCGGCGCCGGGCGCGTAGAGGAAGAAGTTCTGTTTGGTGCGGCCGAGGAAGTCGAGCTGCTCCAGGCGCTCCGCGGTCGTCCACGGGGTGCCGTAGAAGGACTCGGCGGTGCCGCGGACGGGCGCGCCCGTCGGCCAGTCCCGCAGGACGACCCCGGGGAAGCCCCGGCCGGCCTCGGCCGGACCCTGGCCCTGGCCGCTCTGGATCGGCGCGAGCAGCTGCCGCAGGCTCTGCGCCGCGTAGAAGGTGCCGGTCGCGTCGGCGCCGGACAGCACCACCGCGCCGTACGTGCCGCCGCCCGCGGCGGGCAGCTGCCCGGCGGCCAGGACGTAGCCGCCGGTCGGCAGCCCGGTCACCGACACCTCCGAGGCGGCCCGTCCGGCGGCCGCGGCGAGCCGGCGCAGCACCTGGTCGGTGTCGCCGCCGGCGCCCTCCCCGGGGCCGCCCACGTACACCACCAGCGAGCCGGCGGCGGGGCTGACGGAGGGGTCGGCCTCGACGATGTCGGTGGCGCCCGCGGTGCCGAGCACCTGCCGGACGGCCGCCAGGGCGGGGCCGTCGGCGCGGCGCGGCGCGACCAGGGCGACGGTGTCGGGCACCGCGACGGCGCCGCCCGCGGCCTGCAGCTGCTGCGGGCGCGGGTAGACCTGCGGCTCGGTGATCGAGCCGAGCGGGGTGACCGGGGCGCTGGTGACGGGGCGGTCGCCGATCGACGGTGCGGCGAGGGCGGCCGGACCGGCCAGCAGACCGCCGACCACGGCGGCCGCGGAGAGCGTCGCGGCGAGCTGCAGGGCGCTGCGGCGGCGGCTGGCGGGGGTGCGCCGTTCGGCGCGGACGGAGGCGAGCAGCGGCTCGGTGCCCTTGATGTCGGCGATGAAGCGGTCCGCGGCCCGGGGCGCCAGCTGGCGTGCCGTCCGGGCGGCCGTTCGGCGTGCCGTCAGCGCGGCCGGATGGTTCAGGAGTTCGCGCAGCGCGGGGCTCTGGTCCAGCTGCTGCCTCAACCGCCGCCCGGCGGCCACCGACACCCGTGCCTGCACCGGACCTCCTCCACGCCCCGGACAGCCGGTCCACCGGGCCCGCCACCCGGTCACCGCCGTACCCGCCTCAGCGGGCCAGCCCACCAGGTGACCGGCCGGGTGTCAACGCCGGTGGCGGGTATGCCCGATTTGCGTATCCGTCGGCCGGTGACCGGGCCCGGCCCGGCGCGCGTGGGCCGCTCCGCGTCGGCGCGCCCCCTCGGCGCCGTGTCGGTCGGGGTCGCACGGCGTGCGGGCGGGTAGGACTGTGCCTGTTCGCGTTCGGTGATGTCCCGACTCCAGGGAGCCGCGAGTGGCCGCATACCTTGACCGTGACCAGGCAGCCGGGGAGCAGGTCCCCGCCGAGGACGCACCGCCCCCGCCGCCGGACCTGGTGGCGCTGGCGCACGCGTACGGGGTGGACAGCACGTACAACCCGGGCGGCGGTACGGTCCCGGTCGGCTCGGACACGCTGGTCGCGGTGCTGGCCGCGCTCGGCGTGGACGCCTCCACCCCGGAGGCCGTCCGGGCGGCGCTGCACAGCCACCGGGTGGAGACCGCCGCCCGGCTGCTGCCGCCGACGGTGGTGGTCCGTCAGGGCCGCCGCACCGCACTGGACGTGCCCGCCGAGGCGGAGCTCGCCGTCGAGCTGGAGGACGGCGGCCGCTGGGACCTCCCGAAAGGCCACTCGCACTGGCTGCCCGCCGACCTGCCGCTCGGCCGGCACCGCCTCACCGCCAAGGCCGGCCCCCGCCACGGGTCCGCCGCGCTGATCGTCGCCCCCGAGCGGCTGCCCGAGCCGCCCGGCCGCTCCTGGGGCTTCCTCGCCCAGCTCTACTCGGTGCTCTCCGACCGCTCCTGGGGCATGGGCGACCTCGGCGACCTGGCCGACCTCGCGCAGTGGGCCGGCCACGCGCACGGCGCCGGCTTCCTGCAGATCAACCCGCTGCACGCGGGCATGCCGGGCGCCCCGTCGGACCCGTCGCCCTACCGCCCGTCCTCGCGCCGCTTCGCCGACCCGGTGCACCTGCGGATCGAGGCGGTGCCCGAGTACGCGTACGCCGACGCCGGGATCCGGGACGTCGCCGAGCGGGCCGGCCGGCTGCGCGCCGAGGTGCTGGAGCACGACGGCCTGATCGACCGGGACGCCGTCTGGGCGCTCAAGCGGGAGGCCCTGGAGGCGCTGTACGCGGTGCCCCGGACGGTCGGTCGCCGGGCCGCGCTGGACGCCTTCACCGCCCGCGAGGGCGAGTGGCTGGAGCGGTACGCCACCTGGTGCGCCCTCGCCGAGCAGCACGGCCCGAACTGGCACGCCTGGCCGAAGGGCCTGCGGCGTCCCGACGGCCCGCACCTCGCCGCCGCCCGCGCGGAACTCGCCGAGCGGATCGGCTTCCACCGCTGGCTGGCCTGGCTGGTCGACGAGCAGCTCGGCCGGGCCCAGCGGGCCGCCGAGGACTCCGGCATGGCCGTCGGCCTGATCCACGACCTCGCCGTCGGCGTGCACCCGGACGGCGCCGACGCCTGGGCCCTCCAGGACGTCCTGGCCCACGGCATCTCGGTCGGCGCCCCGCCGGACGCCTTCAACGCGCACGGCCAGGACTGGGGGCTGCCGCCCTGGCGGCCCGACGCGCTGGCCGCCACCGGCTACCTGCCCTTCGCCGAACTGCTGCGGGCCGCCGCCCGGCACGCCGGGGCGCTGCGGATCGACCACGTGATGGGGCTGTTCCGGCTCTGGTGGGTGCCGGCCGGCCACCCGCCCACCCGCGGCGCCTACATCCGCTACGACGCGGAGGCGATGCTCGGCGTGCTCGCCCTGGAGGCGCACCGGGCCGGCGCGTACGTCATCGGCGAGGACCTGGGCACGGTGGAGCCGGGCGTCCGCGAGGAGCTGGCCTCCCGGGGCGTCCTCGGCACCTCGGTGCTCTGGTTCGAGCGGGACTGGCAGGCCAAGGGCGAGATCCTCCCGCCGGAGCGCTGGCGGGCTGGCTGCCTCGCCACCCTGACCACCCACGACCTGCCGCCGACCGCGGCCCGGATCGGCGGCGAGCACGTGGAGCTGCGCCACCGCCTCGGCCTGCTCGCCCGCCCGCTCGGCGAGGAGCAGGAGGCGGCCCGGACCGAGCTCGCCGAGTGGGCCGCCGAACTCACCGCCCGCGGCCTGCTCCCCGAGGGCGCGGAGCCGACGCCGGAGGCGCTGTACGCCTTCCTGCTCGCCACCCCGGCCGCCCTGGTCGGCGTCTGGCTGCCGGACGCGGTCGGCGACCCGCGCCCGCAGAACCTGCCCGGCACCTGGGACCAGTACCCCAACTGGCGCCTCCCGGTGGCGGACGGGGAGGGCAACCCGGTGACCCTCGACGCCCTCGCCGCGGCCCCCTCCACCGCCCGCCTGGTGGTCGGCCCGGCGGCCCGGCTCGGAAGGCCCACCCCGCCGAGCGGCTCCGTGTGAGCGGCCGGTACGGTGACGACGTGGACAAGAGGAACGCTATGCGCGCCGGTGCGGTCACCGCGGCGGCCACACTGATGATGCTGATGACGTCGCCCGCGATGGCCCTGACCCGCGACGACGGTGACCAGCCGGGCTCCGGGATCAGCACCGCCGAGGTCGTCGGCATCTACGTGCTGCTGCCGATCGCGCTCTTCCTGCTGATCGCCGGCCTGGTCTGCCTGCCCTCGCTGAAGAACAAGGGCAAGAACAAGTAAGACGTCCGTCCGAGCGCCGTCGGGGGCCCGCCCCGGCGGCGCTCCGGCATGTCCGGGGGAGTTCCCGGGCCTGCGGCCGGTACGCGGGAACGCACCCGCGACGGGGCGGCGGGCCCGAATCCGGCCGGGCGGCCCCGGTGGGGCGGTCAGGAGGCGGTGGCCGGGTGCCAGTCGGCGGGGCCGGCGGCCGGGAGGTGCCGGGCGAGGCCGTCCGTCCAGCGCTTGGTGCCGTCGGGCAGCACGGCGAGCGCCTCGACGCCGGGCCGGCGGGCGGCCCAGGCGAGGGCGCGGTCGGGGCCCATCGCGAAGGCGGCCGTCGCCCAGGCGTCCGTCCGGGCGATGCCGGTGCCGGGGTCGCCGACCAGGGTGAGCGAGGCGAGTCCGGCGGCGGGGCGGCCGGTGCGCGGGTCGACGACGTGCGCGCCGCGTTCGGCGGTGCCGGAGGTCGCCACCGCCAGGCCGCGGCCGCCCAGGACGGCTGCGAGCCGGCCCGGCCGCAGCGGGTGGGCGATCCCGACCCGCCACGGCCCGCCCGCGGTCTGCACGTCGCCGCCGCCGCTGACGCAGTGCTCCCGGGAGCCGGAGGTGTGCAGCATCCGGGCGGCCTCCTCGACCGCCCAGCCCTTCACCCAGCCGCTCGGGTCGAGCCGGCCGCCGGGCCGCTCGGTGAACCAGCCGTCGGTCTCCGCCGCCACCTCCCGGCAGGCCGCGAGCACGGCCGGCACCTCCGGGTCGCAGGCGCCGAGGGAGAGTTCGCCGCGGTCCAGACGGCTGATGTCGGAGTCGGCGCGGTACGGGGAGAAGACCGCGTCGATCCGGTGCAGCCGTTCGGCGATCCGGTCGAGCACCCCGGGGGTGTCCGGGCCGGGGTCGCGTACGGCGAAGGAGAAGACGGTGCCCATCACGGGCTCGGCACGGCGCAGCACGGCCCGCTCACCGCCCGGCCTTGTCGAGGGCGCTCTGCAGCGAGCGGGTGTAGCCGTCGCTGGTGAAGGTCGCACCGCTGACCACGTCGATCTGGGCGCTCTGTGCGGCTATCGCCTCCTGGTTCAGCAGCGGCAGCGCGTAGCTGTTGATCTCCTGGTCGCGGTGGTCGCTCGAGGGGTACTGGACGACGTCGATGGTGGTGATCCGGCTTCCGTCCAGGGTGACCTTCACCTGGACGGGGCCGTAGCGGGTGTTCGCGGCGTCCCCGGTGACCGTTCTCGTCGACGTCGACGACGAGCCCGAGGAGCCGGACGAGCTGCCCGACGAGCTGCCCGACGAGGTGTCGGTGGCGCCGCCGGCGCCGCCCGAGCTGATCACCGGGGCGGCACCGGCCCCGTCGTGCGGCTTCAGCGAGAGCAGCAGCACGATTCCGGCCGCGGTGGCGGCGCTGCTGACGACGGCTCGGCGCATGGGGTCCTCCTGGGGACGGGGGATCAGAGGGCGAAGGACTCGCGGTGGATGCGGTTCGGCCGCACGCCGGCGACCCGCAGCGAGCGGACGGCCTCCTCGGCCATCCCCTCAGGGCCGCACAGGTAGACCTCGTGCTCGGCGAGGTCGGGGACGAGCCGGCGCAGCGCCGTGCCGAGGTCGCCGACCTGGCTGCGCGACCCGACCAGGGCGTGCACCTGCCCGCCGCGCCGCCGGGCGACCGCCTCCAGCTCCTCCCGGAACATCAGGTCCTCGGGCCGCCGGGCCCGCTGCACCAGGGTCACCCGGCCGGGCAGGGTCTCGAACAGCGCCCGCAGCGGGGTGATCCCGACCCCCGCGCCGAGCAGCAGCACCCGCTGCTCCCGCTGCAGCCGACCGGTGAACGCCCCGTACGGGCCCTCGGCGCGCACCCGGGTGCCGGGGCGCAGGGCGGCCACCGCGGCGCTGTGCCCGCCCAGGTCCTTGACGGTGAACCGGAGGAAGTTCGGGTGCGGCGGCGCCGAGAGCGAGTACGGGTTGGCGGCCCAGCGCAGTCCGGGGGCCTGGAACTGCAGCCGGAAGAACTGTCCGGGTTCGGCCCGCAGTTCGTCCAGCCGCCGGCCGGTCAGGAAGAGCGACACCACTCCGGGAGCCTCCGGGCGGACCTCGGCGACCTGCAGCCGGTGCCGGCGGTCGAGCAGCCAGGGCCGCGCCAGCCGGTACCAGCCGACGAGGACGGCGGTGCCCAGGTAGAGCGCGTACCAGAGGGCCTCGGCCTTGAGGTCGCCGAAGTCGGCGCCGGTCGCGAGCTGGTGGCCGAAGGTGAGGGCGACGGCCACGTAGGTGGCCAGGTGCAGGTAGTACCAGGTCTCGTAGGAGAGCCGGCGGCGGGCCGCCCGGGCGGAGACCGCGCCGGTGCCCAGCAGCAGGAGCGTGCCCAGCGTCGCCTTGATCATCTCGGGGTGGTGGAACACGATGTCCACGCCCTCGGCGACCACCCCCGGTCGTTGGTCAGGGCGTACCCCCAGGTGATCGTCAGCACGTGGACGGTCACCATGGACACCATCCACCGCCCGCCGAAGGCGTGCCAACGGGCCAGTCGGTCGGCGCCGACCTCCCGCTCCAGCGGGGGCAGCCGGGCCATCAGCAGGATCAGCACGGGTGCGGCGTAGCCGGCGAGCAGTCCGGTGAGCCGGCCCGCGTTGGTGAGCCAGCCGGCCGCGCCGGCGACCGAGGCGGTGTCCTTCCACCAGAGCGCGGTGACGCCGAGCGCTCCCGCCGCGATCAGCGCGAGCACGGCGGCCGGAGCGGCGGCGACCGGACGGCGCGGGACCGCCCGGTGCGTCCGGGCCGCGGACCGCGGTGGGGCTGCGACAGCCATCGGGAACCTCCTTCGAACCCGGCGGTGAGTGCCGCCGAGGTGGCCCACGATGGCACCGCAAGCTCTCAGTTGCCTCTGAGTGCGCGGCCTCCCGGCGGCTCTCACGGAGCGCGTCCGCGCAGGTCAGGGCAGGTTCGGCGGGCGGGCAAGGGCTCCGGGGATCTCAGCGCTTTCTCATCGCTGCGGGCCAGAATGAGAGTCCGTGACAGCGCACCGAGGGAGCACCATGGACGACTCCGCCGACCGGCAGGCCTGGCGGGTCCTCGTCGTCGACGACGAACCGGACCTGGTGGAGGTGGTCTGCGGGGCGCTCCGCTACGAGGGCTGGGAGGCCGTCGGCGAGACCACCGGCGAGGCCGCCGTCCGCACCGCCGCCGCCTGGCGGCCGCACGCCGTGGTGCTCGACATGATGCTCCCCGACCTCGACGGCATGGAGGTGCTGCGCCGCATCCACGCCGCGCGGCCCGAGGTGCGGGTGCTCTTCCTCACCGCCAGGGACGCCGTCGAGGACCGGATCGCCGGGATCGCGGCGGGCGGCGACGACTACGTCACCAAGCCGTTCAGCCTGGCCGAGGTGGTCGTCCGGCTGCGCGGGCTGCTGCGCCGCACGGCCCCGCCCGCGCCCGCCGGGCAGCCGCCCGCGCACGCCCTGGTCCTCGGCGACCTCGTCCTCGACGAGCGGGCCCGCGAGGTCACCCGCGGCGGCGAGCCGGTCGACCTCAGCCCCACCGAGTACGCGCTCCTCGCCCACCTCATGCACCACCCCCGGCAGGTGCTGAGCAAGGCGCAGCTCCTGGACGCCGTCTGGTCGTACGACTTCGGCGGGCAGGCGCACGTCGTGGAGCTGTACATCAGCTACCTGCGCAAGAAGATCGACGCGGGCCGGACGCCGATGATCCACACCGTGCGCGGCGCCGGCTACCTGATCAAGGCGTCCCCGTGACGGCCGCCCGGCCGCGGACCGCGCGGCTGCGGGCGCGGGCGGAGCGGCTCGTGCCGCGCACCCTGCGGGCCAGGCTGATCGCCGGACTGCTGGTGCTGCTGGTCGTCACCTGCGCCGCGGTCGGCTTCGCCACCACCGCGGCGCTGCGGCACTTCCTGGTCGACCGGCTGGACCAGCAGCTCGCCGACACCGGTGGCCGCTACGCCGCCAGCCTGGAGCACGCCGACCGCGGCGGTGCCAGCGACACCCGGGCGCAGACCCCCGGCACCTTCGGCGCCCGGCTGCTGGACGGCCGGGCCACCGCGGCCGGTGTGGTCGACGGGGACGCCGACGACGCCGACCGCCCCAACGCCGACGACACGGTCGACCTCTCCGCGGCCGATCAGCGTGCCCTGGCCGCGCTGCCGGTCGGCGGCCCGGCGCGCACCGTCCGGCTGTCGGCCCTGGAGGGCCCGTACCGGATGCAGGCGGTCGCCGGCCGGGACGGCGACGTACTCGTCAGCGGTCTGCCGCTGCATCAGGTCGAGGACACCGTGGAGCGTCTGACGACCCTGGAGCTGACGGTCTTCGCGGTCGCCGTCACCGCGGCGGGGGTGGCCGGGGCGCTCTGGGTCCGCTGGTCGCTGCGGCCGCTGGACCGGGTGGCCGGGACGGCCGAGCGGGTCAGCACGCTGCCGCTGGCGAGCGGCGTCGTCGACCTCTCCGTGCGGGTGCCCGACGACGACCCGGCGACCGAGGTCGGCCGGGTCGGCGCCGCGCTCAACCGGATGCTCGGCCACGTCGGGGCCGCGCTCGCCCGCCGGCACGCGGTGGAGGAGCGGCTGCGGGCGTTCGCCGCCGACGCCAGCCACGAGCTGCGCACCCCGGTCGCCGCCGTCCGGGGCCACGCCGAGCTGGCGCTGCGCCATCCCGGTCCGGTGCCCGAGCCGGTGGTGCACTCGCTGGAGCGGATCGGCGCCGAGGCGGGGCGGATGGGCGCCATCGTGGAGGACCTGCTGCTGCTCGCCCGGCTGGACGCGGGCCGGCCGCTCGCCGACCAGGAGGTCGACCTGACCCGGATCGCCCTGGACGGCGTGGCCGACGCCCGTGCCGCCGGGCCGGACCACCGCTGGCGGTTGGTGCTGCCCGAGGAGCCGGTGCTCGTGCGCGGCGACGCCGACCGGCTGCGCCAGGTGACGGCCAACCTGCTGGCCAACGCCCGCACCCACACACCGCCCGGCACCGCGGTGGAGCTCGCCCTGGAGCGGGCGGGCGCGGAGGTGCGGCTGTCCGTCGCGGACACCGGCCCGGGCATCCCGCCGGAACTGGCGGACCGGATGTTCGAGCGTTTCGTGCGCGGGGACCGGGGCCGGTCGCGGGCCACCGGCTCGACCGGACTCGGCCTGTCGATCGTGCAGGCCGTGGTGCAGGCGCACGGCGGCACGGTGGACGCGGCGAGCCGGCCGGGCCGTACGGTCTTCACCGTCCGACTGCCGGCCGCGACGGCGCCGCAGGCGTGAACCACGGGGGTGAACCGCAGGCGTGAACCACGGGGGTGAACCGCAGGCGTGAACCACGGGGGGTGACCCGCGGCGGGACCGCCGGCGGCCGGGCGGGACGGGCCCGCCCGGCCGCCGGAAGGGTCAGTGGCGCTCGCCGGCCGCGCGGTCGGCGGCCTGCGCCCGGAGGGCGCGCTCGACGCCGGCCCGGGACTCGACGACCTGGCGGCGCAGGGCCGGCGCCGGGTCGGCCGAGGCCAGCCAGGCGTCGGTGGCGTCCAGGGTGGCCTGCTCGACCTGGTAGGCCGGGTACAGGCCGACGATGATCTGCTGCGAGATCTCGTGGCTGCGGCTCTCCCAGACGCCCTTCACCGCGGCGAAGTACTTCTCGCGGTAGGGGGCGATCAGCTCGCGCTGGTCGGGCTGCTGGAAGCCGCCGATGACGGCCTCCTGCACGTAGTTGGTGAGCTTGTCGGACTCCACCACGGAGGCCCACGCCTCGGCCTTGGCCCCGGCGGTCGGGCGGGCGGCCCGGCAGCTCGCGGCGTGCTCCTGGCCGGAGGAGGTGTTGTCGCGCACCAGCTCCTCGTCGACGGCCTTGTCGTCGGCGCGGCCGGCGGCGACCAGGCGGGCCAGCAGGCTCCACCGCAGCTCGGTGTCGACGGCCAGGCCCTCGATCACCTCGGAGCCGTCGAGCAGGCCGGCCAGCAGGCCGAACTGGGCGTCGGTGCGGGCGGCGGCGGCCAGGGTGCGGGCCCAGGCGAGCTGGTGGTCGCTGCCGGGGGCGGCGGCGCGCAGCTGCTCCTCGGCGGCGGCGGCCCAGCGCTGCAGGCCCTCCTCGCGCCACGCCGGGTCGGCGTACATCTCCAGGGCGAGCTTGACCTGGCGCTGCACGGACTGCACGACGCCGATGTCGGACTCGCGCTGCAGGCCGGAGAGGGCGAGGGCGAGGTAGTCGCGGGTGGCGAGCTCGCCGTCGCGGGTCATGTCCCAGGCGGAGGCCCAGCACAGGGCGCGCGGCAGCGAGTCGGCGAAGTCGCCGAGGTGGCCGGTGACGACGGCCAGCGAGTCCTCGTCGAGGCGGACCTTGGCGTAGGACAGGTCGTCGTCGTTGAGCAGCAGGACGGCGGGGCGGTGCCGGCCGACCAGCTCGGGCACCTCGGTGCGCGGGCCGTCGACGTCGAGTTCGATCCGGTCGGTGCGCACCAGGGAGCCGTCGACCAGCTCGTACAGGCCGACCGCGATCCGGTGCGGGCGCAGCACGGCCTCGCCGCGGGCGCCGGCGGGCAGCGCCGGGGCCTCCTGGAGGACGGCGAAGGACTCGATCTCGCCGTCGGTGTTGATCCGCAGCTCGGGGCGGAGCACGTTGATGCCGGCCGTCTCCAGCCAGGCCTCGGACCAGGTCCGCAGGTCGCGGCCGCTGGCCTCCTCCAGGGCGCCGAGCAGGTCGGGGAGGGTGGTGTTGCCCCAGGCGTGGCGCTTGAAGTAGGCCTGCACGCCCTGGAAGAACGCGTCCTGGCCGACGTAGGCGACCAGCTGCTTGAGCACCGAGGCGCCCTTGGCGTAGGTGATGCCGTCGAAGTTGACCTGGACGTCCTCCAGGTCGTTGATCTCCGCCATGATCGGGTGGGTGGACGGCAGCTGGTCCTGCCGGTACGCCCAGGTCTTCATCTGGTTGGCGAAGGTCGTCCAGGAGTGCGGCCACTTGGAGCCGGGGGCCTCGGCCTGGCAGACGGCCTCGGCGAAGGTCGCGAAGGACTCGTTCAGCCAGAGGTCGTTCCACCACTCCATGGTCACGAGGTCGCCGAACCACATGTGGGCGAGCTCGTGCAGGATCGTCGCGGCGCGCATCTCGTAGGAGGCGTCGGTGACCTTGGAGCGGAAGACGTACTGGTCACGCAGGGTGACGGCGCCCGCGTTCTCCATCGCGCCGGCGTTGAACTCCGGAACGAACAGCTGGTCGTACTTGGCGAACGGGTAGGCGAAGTCGAACTTCTCCTGGAAGTAGTCGAAGCCCTGCTTGGTGACCTCGAAGATCGCCTCGGCGTCCAGGAACTCGCGCAGCGAGGGGCGGCAGTACACGCCGAGCGGCACCCGCTGGTCGCCGTCGGCGTACTCGTCGAAGACGCCCACGTAGGGACCGGCCACCAGCGCGGTGACGTAGGTGGACATCCGCGGGGTGGGCTCGAAGGCCCAGGTGCGGGTCGCGCCCTCGCCGGCCGGCTCGGGGGTGGGGGAGTTGGAGACCACGACCCAGCCCGCCGGGGCCGTCACGGTGAAGCGGAAGGTCGCCTTGAGGTCGGGCTGCTCGAAGGCGGCGAACACCCGGCGGGCGTCCGGGACCTCGAACTGGGTGTACAGGTAGGTCTCGCCGTCCACCGGGTCGACGAAGCGGTGCAGGCCCTCACCCGTGTTGGTGTAGGCGCAGTCGGCGACCACCCGGAGCTCGTTCTCGGCCCGGACGGCGGGCAGGGCGATCCGGCTGTCGGCGAAGTTGGCGAGGTCCAGCGACTCGCCGTTCAGCACGATCTCGGAGACGCCCGGCGCGACCAGGTCGATGAAGGTGGCGGCACCCGGGGTGGTGGCGGAGAAGCGGACCACGGTGGTGGACCGGAAGGTGCCCCCTTCGGGGGCCGAGCCCAGGTCGAGCTCGATGTCGTACGACTCCACATGCAGGAGTGCGGCCCGGGTACGGGCCTCCTCACGGGTCAAGTTGGTGCCAGGCACTCGCAGGACTCCTTCGTCAGGCTTGGTTGGGGGCATCCTTTCACGAGCGTCCCCCGCGCGGACCTGCGATTTCCGGGGCTGTCGGGCGGTTCGGGCGTTCGGCTACGACACTCGACGTAGGGCGGTGGCTGAGGTTTCGCAACGATCTGCCTTCGCCCTTGACTCTGTATTGCGGACTTGGCTGAGCTTAGAGTTCAGAAGTTGAAGATGAACGCCCGGTTGAGGATTCGACACCGCAGGGTGACGGCCCGGCCGGCCACAACGAGCTCCGCCGCAAGGGCGCGGCAGGGGCGGGAGCGGTCGGGTTCCCGTGCCCTGGGAGGGTGAATCATGTCGATGGACACGCCGGGATCGCAGTCCTCGCTGCACCGGGCGAACCTCGAGAGGGTGCTGCGGGCCGTGCGGATGGCCGGCTCGCTGACCCAGGCCGAGATCGCCAGGTCCACCGGGCTGTCGGCGGCGACGGTGTCCAACATCGTCCGCGAGCTGAAGGAGAGCGGCACCGTCGTGGTCGCCGACACCTCCTCGGGCGGAAGACGGGCGCGCAGCGTCTCGCTCAGCGGGGACGCCGGGATCGTGGTCGGCGTCGACTTCGGCCACACCCACCTGCGGGTCGCGGTGGGCAATCTGGCGCACCGTGTGCTGGCCGAGGAGAGCGAGCCGATCGACACCGACGTGTCGGCGCAACAGGGCTTCGACCGGGCGGAGACGCTGGTCGGGCGGCTGCTGACGCAGGCCGGCTTCCGGCCGGACAAGGTGATCGGCGTCGGACTGGGCGTGCCCGGCCCGATCGACGTGGAGACCGGCGCGCTCGGCTCGACGGCGATCCTGCCGGGCTGGACGGGCGTCAACCCGGGCCGGGAGCTCTCCCAGCGCCTGGGCATGCAGGTGTACGTGGACAACGACGCGAACCTGGGCGCCCTGGGCGAGTTGGTGTGGGGCGCGGGCCGCGGGCTGAGCGACCTCGCGTACATCAAGGTGGCCAGCGGCGTCGGCTCCGGACTGGTCATCAACGGGCAGATCTACCGGGGCCCCGGCGGTACCGCCGGGGAGATCGGGCACATCACCCTGGACGAGGCCGGACCGGTCTGCCGCTGCGGCAACCGGGGCTGCCTGGAGACCTTCGTCGGCTCGCGCTACCTGCTCAACCTCTTGAACGCGAGCCACCCCGGGGAGTTGACGCTCACCAAGGTGGTGCAGCTGGCGCAGCAGGGCGACCTGGGCTGCCGGCGGGTCATCGCGGACGCCGGACGGCAGATCGGGTCGGGAGTCGCGACCCTGTGCAACCTGCTGAATCCGCGTCGGGTGATCCTCGGCGGCGAACTCGCGGAGGCCGGTGAGCTGGTGCTCTCCCCGATCCGGGACTCGGTGGCGCGGTACGCGATCCCGAGCGCGGCGCGGCAGCTCTCGGTCGTCCCGGGCACGCTCGGCGGTCGGGCGGAGGTGCTCGGCGCGCTGGCCCTGGTGATGAGCGAGATGGGTGAATCGGGCGCGATCCGGCACACCGGACTGGCCTCCGCGTCCAGTGCCTGAGCACCCCCGCGAGCCGGCCCCGAACTGCTCCTGAGCGGCCCCTGAGCTGCGCCGATCGGCCCCCGACCTGTCCCGGCAGGCGGGGGCCGCGGCCGTTTGATCTCGGCTTCGCCTTCAGGAAGATAACGAAAGGGTTCGGATCACCGCAGTTGCGGTTTTACTTATTGACGACAAGGTGCGGGCCGGGTTGACTCCACTCAACCTCGCCGCAAGGTTGCGGCACTGTCAGGGAGGCACCCCCACCATGAACGCAATGATGCGTCGCGCTGTCATCGGCACCGCTGCTGTTTCGATGGCTCTCTCCATGGCCGCCTGTGGCAAGGCCGGCAGTGACAAGAAGGACGACGCCAAGGGCGGCGACAGCAAGTCGATCGGCCTGCTGCTCCCGGAGAACGCGTCCTCCGTGCGCTACGAGTCCTTCGACAAGCCGTTCATCGAGGCCAAGGTCAAGGAGCTGTGCGGCGACTGCACCGTCAAGTACAGCAACGCCGAGGGCTCGGCCGCCAAGCAGAAGCAGCAGTTCGACACCCTGATCGCCCAGGGCGTCAAGGTCATCATCCTGGACGCGTTCGACGCGGCCTCCACCCAGTCCTGGGTGAAGGAGGCGGCCGACAAGGGCGTCAAGGTCATCGCGTACGACCGCCTGGCCACCGGCCCGGTCTCCGCCTACGTCTCCTTCGACAACGAGAAGGTCGGCGAGCTGCAGGGCCAGGCCCTGGTCGACGCCCTCGGCGCCAAGGCCGCCGACGCCAACATCGTCATGATCAACGGTGACGACGCGGACCCGAACGCCGGCAAGTTCAAGTCCGGTGCGCACAAGGTCCTCGACGGCAAGGTCAAGAAGGTCGTCTACGAGCAGTCCGGTGAGTGGAAGCCCACCGTGGCCGGCCAGAAGATCGGCGCCGCGATCACCCAGCTGGGCAAGGACGGCTTCCAGGCCGTCTACTCCGCCAACGACGGCATGGCCGCCGCGATCATCACCCAGCTGAAGTCCGCGAACATCAACGTTCCGGTCGGCGGCCAGGACGCGGGCCTCGACGCCATCCAGCGCCTCGTCAGCGGCGAGCAGTCGTACACCATCTACAAGGCGTACAAGCCGCTGGCCGACTCGGCCGCCGAGCTCGCCGTCGCGCTGCTGCAGGGCAAGGACGTCAAGGCCATCGCCTCCGCCAGCATCGACAGCGACACCGACAAGGGCATCCCGGCCAAGCTGCTCGACCCGAAGGTCGTCACCAAGGCCAACATCAAGGACACCGTGATCGCCGACAAGCTGTACACCGTCGCCGACATCTGCACCGGCACCTACGCCGACGCCTGCAAGGCCGCGGGCCTGCAGTAAGTCCACCCGGGTGGGCGCTCCCCGGCGGGAGCGCCCACCCTGCGGCGAGACCGGCTCCCCACCTCCGGCGGCGGGGCTCCACCCGGGCCCCGGCCGGTCTCCACCCCTTTTCTCGCACTAACCTTCGCGCCCGGGTCGGCGCGCGGCAGGCCGTGTCATGCCCATATCCGGGGGCTGGCGCGGAACGAAGGAGATGGTTCACGTGACAGGCGCACCCGTACTGGCGTTGCGCGGTGTCTCCAAGCGCTTCGGTGCCGTCCAGGCGCTCACCGATGTGCACCTGGAGGTCCACGCCGGCGAGGTGGTCGCCCTGGTGGGCGACAACGGTGCAGGCAAGTCGACGCTGGTGAAGACGATCGCCGGCGTGCACCCCATCGACGAGGGCGCGATCGAGTGGGAGGGCAGCAAGGTCGCGATCAACCGGCCGCACGACGCCCAGGCCCTCGGCGTCGCCACCGTCTACCAGGACCTCGCACTCTGCGACAACCTCGACGTGGTCGGCAACCTCTTCCTCGGCCGCGAGCTGCGCCGCTTCGGCGCGCTCGACGAGGTCGCCATGGAGAAGCGCGCCAAGGAGCTGCTCGACACCCTGTCGATCCGCATCCCCAGCGTCCGCATCCCGATCGCCGCCCTCTCCGGCGGCCAGCGCCAGGTCGTCGCGATCGCCCGCGCCCTGGTCGGCGACCCCAAGATCGTGATCCTGGACGAGCCCACCGCCGCCCTCGGCGTCGAGCAGACCGCCCAGGTCCTCGACCTGGTCGAGCGCCTGCGCGACCGCGGCCTCGGCGTGATCCTGATCAGCCACAACATGGCCGACGTCAAGGCCGTCGCGGACACCGTCGCGGTGCTCCGCCTGGGCCGCAACAACGGCGTCTTCGAGGTGGCCAACACCTCGCACGAGGAGATCATCTCCGCCATCACCGGCGCCACCGAGAACGCCGTGACCCGGCGTCAGGCACGTATCGCGGAGGAAGCGAAGTGACCACGGACCAGACCACCAACGCCGCGGAGAAGGCCCCCGAGCCCGCCGCCGCGCCGGCCGCCCCGGCGGTCGACCCGCGCCTCCTCGTCCGCGAGGCCGGCTTCGCCGGCTACGTCGCCGAGTTCAAGCGCAAGATGAAGAGCGGCGACCTGGGCTCCGTCCCCGTCGTGCTCGGCCTGATCCTGATCGGCGCCATCTTCCAGGGCATCACCGGCGACTTCCTCAACGCCGACAACCTCACCAACATCACCAAGTGGGTCGCCGGCCCCGGCCTCATCGCCGTCGGCATCGTCTTCGTGCTGCTGCTCGGTGAGATCGACCTCTCCCTCGGCTCGGTCGCCGGCGTCTCCGCCGCGATAGCCGCCGTCCTCTCGGTGCGCTCCGGCCTCAACGAGTGGCTCGCCTGCCTGATCGCCATCGTGGCCGCGCTCGCCATCGGCGCCCTGCACGGCTTCTTCTTCGCCAAGATCGGCGTCCCCGCCTTCGTCGTCACCCTGGCCGGCCTGCTCGCCTGGAGCGGTCTGCAGATGTTCGTCCTCGGCGACAAGGGCACCGTCAACGTCCTGAACGACGGTGTGCTCGCCAACCTGGACACCTACTTCCTCGGCGACGGCGACGTGGCCTTCACCTGGGGCTTCGCGGTCCTCGGCATCGCGCTCTTCGGCGCCGGCCAGTTCCTGGACGCCAAGCGCCGCGGCGACGCAGGCCTGCCGGCCCGCCCGATGAGCGAGATCGCGCTGCGCACCGGCGTGATCGCCGTCATCGGCCTGGTCGCCGCCTACATGCTCAACCAGGACCGCGGCCTGCCGCTGCCCCTGGTGATCTTCCTGTCGATCGTCGTCATCACCGACTTCGTGCTCCGCCGCACCGGCTACGGCCGTCAGATCTTCGCGGTCGGCGGCAGCGTGGAGGCCGCCCGCCGGGCCGGCATCAACGTCGCCTGGGTCCGGATCTCGGTCTTCATGATCTCGGCCGGCATGGCGGCCCTCGGCGGCCTCTTCATCGCCTCCCAGCAGGGCTCCGCCGACAAGCTGCTCGGCGGCGGCAACGTCCTGATGAACTCGATCGCGGCGGCCGTCATCGGCGGCACCAGCCTCTTCGGCGGCCGCGGCAAGACCTGGTCCGCCCTGCTCGGCATCCTGGTCATCCAGTCGATCATCACCGGCCTCGACCTGGTCCACGTGAACCAGGCGATCCAGTACATGATCACCGGCGCGGTGCTGCTCGGCGCCGTCGTGCTCGACTCCGTCTCCCGCCGGACCCAGAAGTCCAGCGGCCGGGGCTGACGACACGCCCGGAGCAGTGTGAGGCCCGGCACCCGAACCGATCGGGTGCCGGGCCCCGTCATGTGTAACCGGAGCCCCCATGCGCCGCATGGTGTCCGCCAGCCGGACATTAGACTCTTGCAGTCGGGGAAGCCCGGCCAGGCCGGACAGAGAGGTCTGGAACAGTGAACGAGGAGGAACGGGTGGCCCTGCTGACCCGCATTAGGGGACCGCGCGATCTCGACCGGCTCACCCCGGCGCAGCTGGCCGACCTGGCCGAGGAGATCCGCGGCTTCCTGGTCGAAGAGGTCTCGAAGACCGGTGGCCACCTCGGCCCGAACCTGGGCGTGGTGGAGCTCACCATCGCGATGCACCGGGTCTTCGACTCGCCGCGCGACCGGATCCTGTTCGACACCGGCCACCAGAGCTACGTCCACAAGCTGCTCACCGGCCGCCAGGACTTCTCCCGGCTGAAGATGAAGGGCGGCCTGTCGGGCTACCCGTCGCGCGCCGAGTCCGAGCACGACGTGATCGAGAACTCGCACGCCTCGACCGTCCTCGGCTACGCCGACGGCCTCGCCAAGGCCAACAAGATCCAGGGCCACAAGGACCGCCCGGTCGTCGCCGTCATCGGCGACGGCGCGCTGACCGGCGGCATGGCCTGGGAGGCGCTCAACAACATCGCCGACGCGAAGGACCTGCCGGTCGTCATCGTCGTCAACGACAACGAGCGCTCCTACTCGCCGACCATCGGCGGCCTGGCCAACCACCTCGCGACCCTGCGCACCACCCAGGGCTACGAGCGGTTCCTCTCCTGGGGCAAGGACGCGCTGCAGCGCACCCCCGTCGTCGGCCAGGCGATGTTCGACACCCTGCACGGCGCGAAGAAGGGCCTGAAGGACTTCATCGCCCCGCAGGGCATGTTCGAGGACCTCGGCCTCAAGTACATCGGCCCGATCGACGGCCACGACCTGGTGGCGCTGGAGTCCGCGTTCGCCAAGGCCCGCGGCTTCGGCGGCCCGGTGATCGTGCACTGCATCACCGAGAAGGGCCGCGGCTACCACGCCGCCGAGAACAACGACGAGGACCGCTTCCACGCGGTCGGCGTCATCCACCCCGACACCGGCCTGCCGGTGAAGTCCTCCGGCAAGGACTGGACCTCCGTCTTCGGCGAGGAGATGGTCGCCCTCGGCCGCGAGCGCAAGGACATCGTGGCGATCACCGCCGCGATGCTCCACCCGGTCGGCCTGGCGCCCTTCGCCAAGGCCTACCCGGACCGCATCTTCGACGTCGGCATCGCCGAGCAGCACGCGGCCGTCTCCGCCGCGGGCCTGGCCACCAACGGCCTGCACCCGGTCGTCGCCGTGTACGCGACCTTCCTGAACCGCGCCTACGACCAGGTGCTGATGGACGTCGCCCTGCACAGGCTGGGCGTCACCTTCGTCCTCGACCGGGCCGGCGTCACCGGCACCGACGGCGCCTCGCACAACGGCATGTGGGACATGTCGATCCTGCAGACCGTCCCGGGCCTGCGGCTCGCCGCCCCGCGCGACGCCGACCAGGTCCGCGCCCAGCTGCGCGAGGCCGTCGAGGTGCCGGACGCGCCCACCGTCGTCCGCTACTCCAAGGGCAGCGTCGGCCCCGCCGTGCCCGCGATCGGCAAGGTCGGCGGCATGGACGTGCTCCGCGAGAGCGGCGAGGGCGGCGGCGACAGGCGCGCCGACGTGCTCATCGTCTCCGTCGGCGCGATGGCCCCGCTCTGCCTGGAGGCCGCCGAGCTGCTCGACGCCCA
Organism: Kitasatospora sp. NPDC085895; assembly: GCF_040702125.1. NCBI lineage: Bacteria > Bacillati > Actinomycetota > Actinomycetes > Kitasatosporales > Streptomycetaceae > Kitasatospora > Kitasatospora sp. NPDC085895. The sequence goes on from NZ_JBFBJY010000006.1 coordinate 75,691, forward strand.
GGGCATCACCTCCACCGTCGTCGACCCGCGCTGGGTCAAGCCGGTCGACAAGGCGCTGCCCGGCCTCGCCGCCGAGCACCGCGTCGTCGTCACCGTCGAGGACAACGGCCGCGTCGGCGGCGTCGGCTCCGCGATCGCGCAGGCCCTGCGCGACGCCGACGTCGACCTGCCGCTGCGCGACTTCGGCATCCCGCAGGAGTTCCTCGACCACGCCAAGCGCGAGGAGATCCTCGCCGAGATCGGCCTCACCGCCCCGGACGTCGCCCGCCAGGTGACCGCCCTGGTGGCCCGCCTCGACGCGCAGCCCGTCCAGGCCTGACCGCCGTCCGCCGGAGCCCCGGGTGCAGCCGCGCCCGGGGCTCCGGCGCGCCCGGAACCGGACGTACAGGGCGCGATCACGGGACCAGCGCGCCCGCCGACACGGGTGCCCGGTAGGTTGTCACCCGTGCCCACACCGACCTCCAGCCGCCCCGCCGTGACCGCCCGCCTCCGCGAGCAGGTCCGGACGGGCTACTGGACGAGGCTGGTGCCGGTGCTGGCCCTGCTCGCGGCGGCCACCCACGTCCCGTCCTTCCTGCGGCCGGTGTGGAGCCCCGACGAGGGCTACCTCGCCACCCAGGCCCGCATGCTGGCCGACGGCGGGGTGCTCTACGACACCGTCGTCGACCGCAAGCCCCCGCTGCTGCCCTGGCTCTACCAGGCCTGCTTCGCACTGTTCGGCTCCGGCTCGCTCTGGCCGCTGCGTAGCCTGGCGATCGTCGCCCACCTGGTCACCGCCGTCCTGCTGGCCTCCATCGCCCGCGGGCGCTGGGGCAACCGGGCGGGCGGCGCCGCCGGCGTGCTCTACCTGCTGCTGTCCATCGGCCTGTCGCCGGAGGACACCCAGGCGGCGACCTTCGAGGTCTTCATGCTGCCGGCCATGGTCGCCGCCTTCCGGTACGCCGAGCGGCGCCGCTGGCTGGCCGCGGGCATCGCGGTGGCGCTCTGCTCGCTGACCAAGCAGACCGGCGGCGCGGTGCTGCTGCCGGTGCTGTGGATGCTGCTGCAGGACGCCCGCCGGCGCGGGGTGCGCTGGCCCCCCGTGCTGGCCGCGATCGGCTTCGGGTTCGCGCTGCCGATAGCGCTGGTCGCGCTGATCCTCACCAAGCCCAAGGGCTTCCTCTTCTGGGTGGTCACCGGCAGCGGCGACTACGCCTCGCTCGGCGGCGCCTGGCTGCAGATGACCGGCCGGGCGCTCGGCAACTCCGCGATCCTGCTCGCCGCCGGACTCGGCTTCGTGGTGCCGATCGGGTACCGGCTGTGGCTGCGGCGCGGCCGCCGCGCCGTCCCCGGGGCGGGGGAGGAGCACGGCTCCACCACCGACCTGTGGGTGTGGCTGCTCTCGTCGGCGGTCGCGGTCAGCGTGGGCTTCCACTTCTTCGGCCACTACTACCTGCAGCTGATGCCGCCGCTGGTGCTGCTCGGCGTCGGCGCGGTCTCCACCTCGGCGGTGCGCTGGCGGCCGGTGCTCACCTACTCGGTGGTCGCCTGCACCTTCTTCTGGGGCCTCGCGGTGTTCTGGCCGGGCCAGAAGCTCACCCAGACCACCGAGGTGGCCACCGCGGTCGCCAAGCAGACCACGCCCAAGGACACCGTGCTGGTCTGGGGCATGCACCCCGAGCTGTACTGGCTGGCCGACCGCCGCCCCGCCAGCCGTTACCTGACCGCCGGCTTCCTCACCAACTTCAGCGGCGGCAAGGACGGCCAGAAGGTCGGCGAGCAGTACAGCGTCAGCGAGGCCTGGCAGACCTTCGACGAGGAGCTCGCCGCCAAGGGCCTGCCCGAGATCGTCGTCGACGACTCCGGCACCGCCCCCTACCAGCCGCTGCTGATCCCCCGCATCGAGAGCCTCCTCGACACCCACTACGAGGTCGTCGGCGTCACCGGCGACACCGTCATCTACCGGCTCAAGAAGAAGTAGCCCCCGAAGGCCCCGGAGACGACCTCAGGGTGCCTCCAGGACCGCTCCCGGACATGCGGAAGGCCCCCGCCGGGTGGCGGGGGCCTTCGTGTCGCTACGGGGCTCAGGCCGGGACGGAGGCCACGCCCTGGGCGAGGAAGCGCTTGCCGTTCACGCGCTCCGAGACGCCCTCGCGGTCCAGGTACGGCGTGATGCCGCCCAGGTGGAAGGGCCAGCCGGCGCCGGTGATCATGCACAGGTCGATGTCCTGCGCCTCGCCGACGACGCCCTCGTCCAGCATCAGGCCGATCTCCTGCGCCACGGCCTCCAGGGCGCGGGCGAGGACCTGCTCCTCGGTCAGCACGGTGTCGCCGAAGGTCAGCAGCTCCAGCACCTCGGGGTCGAGGACCTGCTGGCCGTCCTGCCAGACGTAGAAGCCGCGCTTGCCGGCCTTGACGAGCTTGCCGAGGTTCTCGGAGACGGTGAACCGCTCCGGGAAGGCGCCGTGCAGGGTCTCCGACACGTGCAGGGCGATGGCCGGGCCGACCAGCTCCAGCAGCACGATCGGGGACATCGGCAGACCGAGCGGCAGCACGGCCTTCTCGATGGTCTCGATCGGGGTGCCCTCGTCGATGGCGCCCTGGATCGCGTCCATGAAACGGAGCAGGATCCGGTTCACCACGAACGCCGGGGCGTCCTTGGTCAGGACGGCCGTCTTCTTCAGCTTCCGGGCCACGCCGAAGGCGGTGGCCAGCGAGGCGTCGTCGGTCTTCTCCGCGCGGACGATCTCCAGCAGCGGGAGGATCGCGACCGGGTTGAAGAAGTGGAAGCCGACGACCCGCTCCGGGTGCTCCAGCTTGGAGGCCATCTCGGTGACCGACAGCGAGGAGGTGTTGGTCGCCAGGATGGTGGTCGGCGAGACCACGGCCTCCAGCTCGGCGAAGACGTTCTGCTTGACGCCCATCTCCTCGAACACGGCCTCGATGACGAAGTCCGCGTCGCCGAAGGCGACCGCCTTGTCCAGGTGGCCGGAGACCAGGCCCTTGAGCTTGTTGGCCTTGTCGCCGTTGATCCGGCCCTTGGCGAGCAGCTTGTCGACCTCGCCGTGGACGTAGCCCACGCCCTTGTCGATGCGCTCCTGGTCGATGTCGGTCAGCACGACCGGCACCTCCAGGCGGCGGGCGAACAGCAGCGCCAGCTGCGAGGCCATCAGGCCCGCGCCGACGACGCCGACCTTGTTGACCGGGCGGGCCAGCGACTTGTCCGGCGCACCGAAGGGGCGCTTGGCGCGGCGCTGCACCAGGTTGAAGGCGTAGATGCCGCTGCGCAGCTCGCCGCCCATGATCAGGTCGGCCAGCGCCGCGTCCTCGGCGTCGAAGCCGGCCTGCAGGTCCTGGTCCTTGACCTGCTGGATGATGTCGAGCGCCTTGTAGGCGGCCGGCGCGGCGCCGTGCACCTTGGCGTCGGCGACCAGGCGGCCCCAGGCGACGGCGTCGTCCCAGGCCTTGCCGCGGTCGATCTCCTCGCGCTCGACGGCGGTCTCGCCGGTGAGCACGGAGGCCGTCCAGTGCAGCGACTGCTCCAGGAAGTCGGCCGGCTCGAAGATCGCGTCCGCGATGCCGAGCTCGAACACCTCCTGGCCCTTGAGCTGCTTGTTCTGGCTCATCGAGTTCTCGACGATGACCTTGACGGCCTTCGCCGGGCCGATCAGGTTCGGCAGGATCGTGCAGCCGCCCCAGCCCGGGACGAGGCCGAGGAAGACCTCGGGCAGCGAGAACGCCGGGATGCCGGAGCTCACGGTGCGGTAGGTGCAGTGCAGGCCGACCTCGACGCCGCCGCCCATCGCCGCGCCGTTGTAGTAGGCGAAGGAGGGGACGGGCAGCGCGGCGATCCGCTTGAAGACGTCGTGGCCGCCCTTGCCGATAGCCAGCGCGTCGCCGTGCTCCTTGAGCACCTCGACGCCCTTGAGGTCGGCGCCGACCGCGAAGATGAACGGCTTGCCGGTGATCGCCACGGCGGCGATCCCGCCCTCGGCGGCCTCGGCCTCGACCTGGTCCAGCGCCTCGGAGAGCTTCGCGAGCGAGCCCGGGCCGAAGGTGGTCGGCTTGGTGTGGTCGAAGCCGTTGTCCAGGGTGATCAGCGCCAGCTTGCCGGCCTGCTTGGGCAGGTCCAGGTGACGCACGTGCGCGGTGGTGACGACCTCGCCGGGGAACAGCTCGGCGGCGCGCTTCAGCAGCTCGGTGGTGCTCACGGTCACTTGTTCCCCTCGAAGTGCGGGTTCTCCCAGATGACCGTGCCGCCCATGCCGAAGCCGATGCACATGGTGGTCAGGCCGTAGCGGATGTCGGGGCGCTGCTCGAAGCGGCGCGCCAGCTGGGTCATCAGGCGGACGCCGGTGGAGGCCAGCGGGTGGCCGTAGGCGATCGCGCCGCCGTACGGGTTGACGCGCTCGTCGTCGTCGGCGATGCCGTAGTGGTCGAGCAGCGAGAGGACCTGGACGGCGAAGGCCTCGTTGATCTCGAAGGCGCCGATGTCGTCGATGGTCAGACCGGCCTTGGCCAGCGCCTTCTGCGTCGCCGGGACGGGGCCGATGCCCATGACCTCGGGCTCCACGCCGGCGTAGGCGAAGGAGACCAGGCGCATCTTGATCGGCAGGCCGAGCTCCTCGGCGACGTCCTCGGCGGCCAGCAGCGAGGCGGTGGCGCCGTCGTTCAGACCGGCCGCGTTGCCCGCGGTGATGTTGCCGTGCGGGCGGAACGGGGTCTTGAGGTTCGCCAGCGACTCCATGGTGGTGCCGGGGCGCATCGGCTCGTCCGTCGTCGCCAGGCCCCAGCCGGTCTCGCCGACCTCGGGGTTGGTGTTGCGGATCGCGATCGGCACCAGGTCCGGCTGGATGTCGCCGTTGGCGTACGCCTTGGCGGCCTTCTCCTGGGAGCGCACGGCGTAGGCGTCGCAGCGCTCCTTGGTGATGTGCGGCAGGCGGTCGTGCAGGTTCTCCGCGGTCATGCCCATGAACAGGGCGGACTCGTCGACCAGCTTCTCCGACACGAAGCGCGGGTTCGGGTCCACGCCCTCGCCCATCGGGTGGCGGCCCATGTGCTCGACGCCGCCGGCGACGGCGATGTCGTACGCGCCGAAGGCGATGCCGCCCGCGGTGGTGGTGACGGCGGTCATCGCACCGGCGCACATGCGGTCGATCGCGTAGCCCGGGACGGACTGCGGCAGACCGGCGAGCAGGCCCGCGGTGCGGCCGATGGTCAGGCCCTGGTCGCCGATCTGCGTGGTCGCGGCGACGGCGACCTCGTCGATGCGCTCGACGGGCAGGTTCGGGTTGCGGCGCACCAGCTCACGGATGCACTTGACGACCAGGTCGTCCGCGCGGGTCTCGTGGTAGATGCCCTTCGGGCCGGCCTTGCCGAACGGGGTGCGGACGCCGTCGACGAAGACGACGTCCCTCGCGGTACGAGGCACGGGGGCTCTCCTCCCAGGGGACATGACGTTAAGCGCAGTCCGCACGGCTCACGGGTGGAGCGGCGCTGCTTCAGAGCCATGCTACCCGCCGGTAACTAACTTGCCCAGGGGCCACACCCCCCGGACGGGGTGTGTCGCCCGACACGTCGGTGGACCGGCGAGGGCGGGAAACCGGAAGGGGCGCGGGAAACTGCGCGGGACGGAAGGTGCGCACCGCTGCCGTCCGTCCCGCGCGGTTCCCCGCGCCCCTGTGGGTTGCCCCTGATCCCGGGCTGCGCCCTAGCTCGCGGCCTGGTCGAAGGCGGTCGCGAGGGCCGGGGCGACCAGGTCGGTCTGCCACTGGCGGGCGCCGAGCCGGCGCAGCGAGGCGGCGATGTTGTCGGCGTCGGACACCGCCGGAGGCTCCCAGCAGACCCGCCGCACGAGGTCCGGCGTGATCAGGTTCTCCGCCGGCAGGTGCTTCTCCTCGGCCAGCGCCGTCACCGCGGCCCGCGCCGCACTGAGCCGTGCCGCCGCCACCGGGTCCTTGTCGGCCCACGCCCGCGGCGGCGGCGGCCCGTCGTGCGGTGCCGTGGCGGCCGGCAGCTGCGACTCGGGCAGTTCGCGGGCCCGCTGCAGCGCGGCGAGCCACTGCTCGACCTGGCGGCGGTTCACCCGGGGGCCGAAGCCCTGGACGGCGACCAGGCCGGCGGCGTTGGTGGGCATGGCGAGGGCGGCGTTGACGATGGCGGCGTCGGGCAGCACCCGGCCGGGGGAGACGTCCCGCTCGCGGGCCATCCGGTCGCGGGTCTGCCAGAGCTCGCGGACGGCGGCGAGCTGGCGCCGCCGCCGGACCTTGTGCAGCTGGGAGGTGCGCCGCCAGGGGTCGACCCGGGGGGAGGGCAGCGGTGCCGCGGCGAGCGCCGCGAACTCCTGCAGCGCCCAGTCGAGCTTGCCCTGGGCGTCCAGCTCCTGCTCGAGTGCGTCGCGCAGCTCGACCAGCACCTCGACGTCCAGAGCGGCGTAGCGCAGCCAGGGCTCGGGCAGCGGGCGGGTGGACCAGTCGACGGCCGAGTGCTCCTTGGCCAGGGAGAGGCCGAGGACGTTCTCGGTCATCGGGCCGAGGCCCACCCGGGGGAAGCCGGCGAGCCGCCCGGCCAGCTCGGTGTCGAACAGCGTCCGCGGGCGCATGCCGACCTCGCCGAGGCAGGGCAGGTCCTGGGTGGCGGCGTGCACCACCCATTCGGCGTCGGCGAGGGCCGTGCCGAGGGCGTGCAGGTCCGGGCAGGCGATCGGGTCGATCAGCGCGGTGCCCGCGCCGTCCCGGCGGAGCTGGATGAGGTAGGCCCGCTGGCCGTAGCGGTAGCCGGAGGCTCGCTCGGCGTCGACGGCGACCGGGCCCCGCCCGGCGGCGAAGGCCGCGACCGTGGCGGCGAGCGCCTGCTCGTCGGCGACGACGGGTGGCAGCCCCTCCCGCGGTTCGAGGAGCGGGACCGGGGCTGTCTCTTCTGGGATGGCTGCTACGGCGTCGGTCACCCCCCAAGGGTACGACGGCGTACGGGGCCGGGAGTGTTGTCGGACTGGTCAGACTGCGTTCGGACATATGCCCCCGGCCCGTGGCCGGTCGGCCACCGGTGCCCGGACGGGTGGGCCGACCTGGTCCGGACCGGCCGATCACCGGTCTTCGGACCGGGCGGAGGCCCGGAGGAAACGTTCCTCCGGGCCTCCGCCGGACGGTTGCGCCGGAGCCGGCCCGCGCGGGGGCCGGGCCGGTCCGGTCGTCAGTGGATGATGCCGGTGCGCAGCGCGACCGCGACCATGCCGGCCCGGTCGCCGGTGCCCAGCTTGCGGGCGATCCGCGCGAGGTGGCTCTTGACGGTCAGTGCGGACAGGCCCATCGCCACGCCGATCGCCTTGTTGGACTGGCCCTCCGCCACCAGCCTCAGCACCTCGACCTCGCGGCCCGAAAGCTCCCGGTACGCGGTGGGCTGCGCACCGGGGGCGCCCGGCGCACCGGGGGCTCCGGGCGTGCCCGCCGCTCCGGGGGCGCCGGGGACTCCCGGCATGCCGGGACGGCGCATCCGGCCCGCCAGGTGGGCGGCGCCGAGCGGCAGGCCGGGCCGGCCGGGCATGGCGAGGTTGGTGCGGGTTCCGGTGACCACGTAGCCCTTGACGCCGCCGGCGAGCGCGGAGCGGACGGCCCCGATGTCGTCGGCCGCGGAGAGCGCGAGGCCGTTGGGCCAGCCCGCGGCGCGGGTCTCGGCCAGGATGGTCAGCCCGGAGCCGTCCGGGAGGTGCACGTCGGCGATGCAGATGTCGCGTGGGGTGGCGACCCGCGGACGGGCCTCGGCGATCGAGGAGACCTCGATCACGTCGCGCACACCCAGGGCCCACAGGTGCCGGGTGACGGTGTTTCGGACGCGCGGGTCGGCGATGACCACCATGGCGGTGGGCTTCGTCGGACGGTACGCGACCACGTTTGCGGGGTGCTCGAGAAGGACCGACACCAGGCCTCCTGTGGGGAGTGGCGGACGGAACCCCGATGGGGGCGGTCGGAGTGTTCCGCGTTCGGAAAGGGTCACTGACACCTTCGGCATCATCCGTGCCCGGCTTTAGCGAAAGATCACGATCTAGTGAGTAACAATACGGACAAATCGCGCAGGTGACTGATACGACATGCCCTGGAATCGCACGGATTCGATCGCAACCGGATCGAAATGATCAATTTCAACCGGGTAATTGACACAGACCGGGACGGAAGTCACACTCCATCAGCCCTGGGGGTGGCACTGCGCCGGACCGCCCGGGGCGTCCCCCGGAAGGGCAGCGGCCCGGGCCCGGCGGGGCCCGGTGCGGGGCCCGCCGCGGAGCTCAGTGCGGGCGCGGCCGGCGTCGGGCGGGCATCGGCACCACGCCGCCGAGTGACGGGGCGTCCGGCAGCGGCATCGGCGCCCCCGCGGTCGGCGGCAGGCCGGCGCAGATGCACAGCAGGTCGCCCCAGGCCGCCAGGTGGCGCTCGAACCGCTTGTCGGCCGGCGTCCAGGACGCCCGAACCTCGATCTCGGTCGACGCCGGGCGTTCGGCCAGCGCGCCGAAGTAGTGCGAGGCGCAGCGGGTCACCGTGCCGCCCGGCTCCCCGTAGCCGGCGCCGTGCGCCTGCAGCGCGTCCATCAGCCAGGCCCAGCCGACCTCGCCGAGCATCGGGTCGCCGGCGATCTCCGGCTCCAGCTCGGCACGGGTCATGGTGACGACCCGGAAGTCGCCGTTCCAGGCGGACTGCCCGGCGGGGTCGTGCAACAGCACCAGCCGGCCGTCCGCGAGCTCGTCGCCGTCCACCTCGACCGTGGCGGTCACCGCCCACGCGAACGGTGCCAGCCGTCGGGGCGCCGGCGCGGGGGAGAGCTGCACCTCGGGCCGGAGCCGGGCGCCCGCGAGCGCCTCGACCGCACGGCGGAACTCGATCGGCGCCGCCTCCTCGTCCGTTCCGCCACCTTGTGCGGGGTGTCCGCCGACCGCTGCCATGGAGGGAAGCCTAGGTCGCCCGCGGCCCCAATCCGAGCAACTTCCCGCGGTGCGGCGCGCCGTAGCGCCACAGGTCGGACATCTCGGACGAACCTACGAGGCGCCCGGGGCCGCCGCGCGCACGGCGCGTGCGAAGATTTGACCCGTGAGCGAGACACCCGCGGCGAGCCCCGCAGCCCAGACCGACCCGCAGTCCACCGTGCGCCGCGGCGCCGCGTACGACTCCGTCTTCCTGCGCGCCGCCCGCCGCGAGCCGGTGCCGCACACCCCCGTCTGGTTCATGCGGCAGGCCGGCCGCTCGCTGCCGGAGTACCTGAAGGTGCGCGAGGGCATCCCGATGCTCGACTCCTGCATGCGGCCCGAGCTGGTCAAGGAGATCACGCTGCAGCCGGTCCGCCGGCACGGGGTGGACGCGGCGATCTTCTTCAGCGACATCGTGGTGCCGCTCAAGGCCGTCGGCATCGACGTGGACATCAAGCCCGGCGTCGGCCCGGTGATCGCCGACCCGATCCGCACGGTCGAGGACCTGCAGCGGCTGCGCCCGCTGGAGCCGGACGACATGCCCTACATCACCGAGGCCGTCGGCCTGCTCGTCGACGAGCTCGGCACCACCCCGCTGATCGGCTTCGCCGGCGCCCCCTTCACGCTGGCCAGCTACCTGGTCGAGGGCGGCCCGTCGAAGAGCCACGAGAAGACCAAGGCCATGATGTACGGCGCGCCCGAGCTCTGGGCGGGCCTGGTCGACCGGCTGGCCGCGATCACCTCCGCCTTCCTGAAGATCCAGATCGAGGCCGGCGCCTCCGCCGTGCAGCTCTTCGACTCCTGGGTCGGCGCACTCGCCCCGGACGACTACCGCCGCTCGGTGATGCCCGCCAGCACCCAGGTCTTCGAGGCGGTCGCCGACTACGGCGTGCCGCGGATCCACTTCGGCGTCGGCACCGGCGAACTGCTCGGACTGATGGGCCAGGCCGGCGCGGACGTGGTCGGCGTCGACTGGCGGGTGCCGCTGAACGTCGCCGCCGACCGGGTCGGCCCGGACAAGGGCCTGCAGGGCAACCTCGACCCGGCCGTGCTCTACGCCCCCACCCACGTCGTCGAGACCAAGGCCCGCGAGGTGCTGCACGCCGCCGCCGCGCTCGGCGACAGCGGCCACATCTTCAACCTCGGACACGGCGTCATGCCGACCATGGACCCGGACGCGCTGACCCGCCTGGTCGCCTTCGTGCACGAGGCCAGCGCCCGCTGACCGGACGGGCGGGGCCGGTCTCCCGGCCCCGCCGTCCCGTCACCCCCCGTCCGCCTGCTGCGGACCGGCCGACGGCTCCGGATCGGACGGCGGCTTCGGTTCGGCCGCCGCGGCCTGCGGCTGCGCGGGTGCCCGGACGGGCGCACCGGCCTGCTGCGGCACTCCCCAGACCGGCACCGGCGGCGCCGGCCGCGCGGGCCGGGACGCCGCCCGCCGCTTCAGACCGCGCCGCAGCAGCCAGGCCGCCGGGGCCAGCACCGCCAGGAACGGCGCCAGCGCGGCCAGCGCCACCAGCAGCCCGCGCACCAGCAGCAGCAGGGCGTGCCAGCCGCCCGCGAACGCGTGCCCGACCGCCGACCACAGCCCCCGCTCCGGCTTCTCCTCCGCCACCGGCACATCGGCGGCCCGGCGCAGCTCGACCGTGATCGTGGAGAGCGAGGTCTGCGAACCCAGCTCCTGCAGGCGCTGCTTCAGCGACTCCAGGTCCGCCTCCCGGCGGGTCAGCTCGCTCTCCAGCGACACCACCTCGGAGAGCGACTTCGCGTCCGCGAGCAGCGCCCGCACCCGGTCCACCGACGCCTGCTGGGTCTTCAGCCGGCTCTCGGTGTCCACCACCTGCTCGGTGAGGTCGTCCGCGTCGCTGCTGCGGGAGGCCACCGTACCGAGGCCGGCCAGCCGGTCCATCGCCTGCTGGTAGCGGGCCGAGGGCACCCGCAGCACCAGCCGCCCGGCCTCCGCGCCGCCGCTGTCGGAGAGCGACTCGCTGCCGACGTAGCCGCCGGTGTCCGTGGCCGTCCGGCGGACCGCCTCCGCCGTGCCGCCCTTGTCGTCGGCCTTCAACTGCAGCACCAGGCGGCCGGAGTAGGCGATGTAGCGGTGGTCGGCGGCGTTCTGGGCCGGGGTGCCGGACGGGTTGCCGGTGCCCGCCGCGGTCGGCTGCCCGGCCGGCCGGTCCGCCGCCCCCGCCCCGGCCGCGCCCCCGCCCGCGGTCGGCTCGGCCTTCGGCGCCGCCGCCCGGGCGGGTGCCGCGGCGTCCGAGGAGGAGCGGCCGCCGCCCTCCGCGCCGCAGCCGCTCAGCAGCAGCACCGCCGCCAGTGCGGTGCCCGCCAGCACCCGTCTGCCCGTGCGCCCCGTGTCCGTGCGCCCCATGTCCGTCCTCCCCTGTCCCTCCGCGCGGCCTTCCGCGCAGGTCGCACCATTGGACGTGCCCGCGGCCCGTCCGGACCCGTCCCGGCGGTCCCGAACGGGTCACGGTCCGGCCTCGCCCCGGTGTACACCGCCCGTGCGGGGAAGCGGAGTTGACGGTCCGCCGACAGTCCGGCCGGGACGGGGCGGCCAAGCCCTAGCAGGGCACCCCGGGCCCGGGGGTTAAGGAGTGCGAGACTGCAGGACATGGCAGAACCTCATGTCGTGGTGATCGGCGGCGGCATCGCCGGACTCGCCGCAGCGGTGTTCCTGACCGACGGCCCGCACCGGGTCACCGTGCTGGAGGCGTCCGAGCGCTTCGGCGGCAAGCTGATGGCGGGCGAGGTCGGCGGCGTCCGGGTCGACCTCGGCGCCGAGTCGATGCTCGCCCGCCGCCCCGAAGCGGTGGAGCTGGCCCGCGCCGTCGGCCTCGCCGACGAACTGGAGCCGCCCACCGGCGCCAAGGCCGCCATCTGGACCCGCGGCGCCCTGCGCCCGCTGCCCGGCGGCCAGCTGATGGGCGTGCCCGGCGACCTCGACGCGCTGGCCGCCACCGAGGTCCTCTCCGCCGACGGCCTGGACCGTGCCCGCCACGAGCGCCCGACCAGCGTCGGCGAGGACGTCGCGATCGGCGCCTACGTCTCCGCCCGGCTCGGCCGCGAGGTCGTGGACCGGCTCGTCGAACCGCTGCTCGGCGGCGTCTACGCCGGCCACGCCGACGAGATCTCGCTGCGCGCCGCCGTCCCGCAACTGCTCCCGCTCGCCCGGAGCGGCGGCCCGCTCGTCGACGGCGTGCACGAGCTCGTCGGCCGGGCCCGCCCCGACGCCGGCCCGGTCTTCCAGGGCATCCGCGGCGGCCTCGGCACCCTGCCGGAGGCCGCCGCGGCCCACCTGCGCCGTGCCGGCGCCGACCTGCGCACCGCGAGCCCCGTCGACGCACTGCGCCGCACCCCCGAGGGCTGGCGGGTGGCCGTCGGCGGCGAGGTGCTGCACGCCGACGCCGTGGTGCTGGCCGTGCCCGCCCCGCAGGCGGCCGCGCTGCTGCGCCCCGACGTCCCCGCCGCCGCGGCCGAGCTGGACGCCGTCGAGTACGCCGGGATGGCCCTGGTCACCATGGCCTTCGAACGCACCGACGTGGCCGCCCTCCCGTACGGCAGCGGCTTCCTGGTCCCGCCCGTGGACGGCCGGGCGATCAAGGCCTCGACCTTCTCCTCCTACAAGTGGGGCTGGCTGGACCGCGCCGCCCCCGGGGCCTTCCTGCTGCGGACCTCGCTCGGCCGGCACCGCGAGGAGGCCGCCCTCGACCTGCCGGACGAGGAGCTCGTCGCCCGCTCGCTGGCCGACCTGGAACGGGCGACCGGGCTGCGCGCCGCGCCGTTCGCCACCGCGGTCACCCGCTGGCGGGCCGGCCTGCCGCAGTACCCGGTGGGCCACCTGGACCGGACGGCCCGGGTCCGCCGGCTGGTCGCGCAGGCCGGCCGGCTGGCGGTCTGCGGCGCCGCCTACGACGGCGTGGGCATCCCTGCCTGCATCGGCAGCGCCCGCCGCGCCGTCAACGACTTGTTGACCCCGGCGGACGGCGCCGGGGCCCCGGAAGGGACAATGAGGACATGACTGAGAGCACTGAACAGCAGCCCGTGAAGAAGAAGGCCCGCGACCTCAACCAGGTCATCCGCTACACCATGTGGTCGGTGTTCAAGCTCAAGGGTGAGCTGCCCGAGGACCGTGCCGCCCTGGCCGCCGAGGTGGACGAGCTCTTCGCCCAGCTCGCCGCCAAGGACGTCACCGTGCGCGGCACCTACGACGTGTCCGGCCTGCGCGCCGACGCGGACGTCATGGTCTGGTGGCACGCCGAGGACTCGGACGACCTGCAGGAGGCGTACAACCGCTTCCGCCGTACCGCCGTCGGCCGCGTGCTGGAGCCGGTCTGGTCGAACATGGCGCTGCACCGCCCGGCCGAGTTCAACAAGTCGCACATCCCGGCGTTCCTCGCCGACGAGCGCGCCCGCGACTACGTCTGCGTGTACCCGTTCGTCCGCTCCTACGAGTGGTACCTGCTGCCCGACGAGGAGCGTCGCGCCATGCTCGCCGAGCACGGCATGATGGCCCGCGGCTACCCGGACGTCCGGGCCAACACGGTCGCCTCCTTCGCCCTCGGCGACTACGAGTGGCTGCTCGCCTTCGAGGCCGACGAGCTGCACCGGATCGTCGACCTGATGCGCGACCTGCGCCCGTCCCGGGCCCGGCTGCACGTCCGCGAGGAGGTGCCGTTCTTCACCGGCCGCCGCAAGCCGGTCGCCGAGCTCCTCGCCGGCCTGGTCTGAGCGGGCTCCCTCCCGGGCTGCCCTGCGGGCGGTGCGGCGGACTCAGGTCCGCAGCGCCGCCCGCAGCCGTTCGTCGGTCAGCGCGGCCGGGCCGACCATCGCCACCGCGGTGAGCAGCGCCTGCTCCGGGTCGCGGGTGTGACCGAGCTGCCGGGGCACCCGCGCGGTGCGCAGCACCTCCAGGCCGGCGGGCGCGGCGAACCGGGTGTAGGTGTGCACGTCCACCCGGGCCATCAGCAGGGTGCCGCAGGTGAGGATCAGCGGCAGCGAGAACCAGGCGATCGCCGCACCGGCGTCCCCGCTGCCGGGGGCGGCGAGGGCGAGCGAGGCGGCCAGCAGCAGGACGCACAGCAGCAGCGCCATCCGGACCTGCCGCACCGCCCGCGAGGTGTCCCGGCGGACGGTCTCCGGCGTCGCCAGCCCGGCCCGGGCGAGGCGGTCACCGATCTCCCGTACGGTCGGGTGCGCCGCCAGCGAGGCCCGCAGGGGCCCCGTCCGGCACTGGCCCTCGGGGCCGATCTGCTCGATCAGCGCCCGCTCCAGCCGGCTGCGGCCGCGCGGGTCGACCACGGTCGTCCAGCCGGTGTGCGCGAGGTGCAGCCGGCCGCGGCCGGCCATCAGCACCAGCGCCAGCTCCACCACCCGGCCCGGTCCACCGGCCAGGTAGGCGGTCTCGTACAGGCCGATCCCCACCGCCTCGGGCGGCCGGGGGCCGAAGCCGTCGAGCAGGTCGGCCCTGGTCGCGACCCGGACCAGCTGCAGGCAGGAGAACGCGGCAGCCGCGCAGGCCGGGATCAGGAGGAGCACCCACATGGGCTTGTTCTAGTCCCGGCAGGGGCGGGCGGGGAACACATGCCCCGCCCGCGATACGAAACTGTGACAAGCCGGGTCAGGAGCTGCCGCACCCGCCGCCGCAGCTGGAGCCGCAGGAGCTCCCCGACGAGCAGGAGCTGCCCGAGGACCCGCACGAGCTCCCGGACGAACCGCAGCCCGACGAGGAGCCGCAGCTCGACGACGAGGACCCGCAGCTGGACGAGCCGCAGCTCGACGAGGAACCGCTGTCCGAGCCGGAGCCGCACCAGGTCGCGGTGGAGCAGGACGAGGACGACGAGGCCGAGGACGAGGAGGCCAGCTGCCGGGCGGTCAGCGCCGCCCGCATCTCCTCGTCCAGCTCGTCGGTGCCCTCCAGGGCGAGCGCGCCGAGCACCGTCAGCGCGGCGACGGGCGCCACCACGTCGTACGGGCGCCAGGCGCCGCCCTCCTTCATCATCGACAGCTGGCGGCGGCCCGCCGGGGTGACCCGGCCCCGGTCCGGCCTGGTCGCCACCAGGTGGACCACGCCGGCCACCAGCAGCACCGCGAACGGGAAGACCGGCGGCGGGCCGGTGTACCGGCCGTTGAAGGTGCGGTCCGTCCAGTCGACCATCGCGAACACGCCGAGCACCACCGTCGCCAGCAGCGCCAGGCCCATCACCCGGCGGGCCCGCACCACCGCGCGGTGCCGGTCCGGCCGGCGCATCAGGCCGCGGTCGGCCAGCCGGTCGCCGATCTCCTGCACGGCGGCGCTGCGCGCCACCCGGCGGCGCAGCACGTCGGCGTCCTGCTGCCGGCCGGGGCCGGCCGCGTCGATCAGCGCCGCCTCGACGGCGTCCCGCGGCGCCGGGTCGGTGACGGTGACCAGGCCGGACCGCGCCACGATCACCCGGCCCTCCTGCTGCATCCGCACCAGGGCGGTGACCGCGACCCGGGTCGGGCCGCCGGCCAGGAAGGCCGTCTCCATCAGTTCCAGGCCGCGCCCGGACAGGCCCTGCGGACGGGGCACCCGGCGCAGCCGCGCCCGGGTGACGCCCACTGCCGTCCCGGTGGCCAGCACCAGGACGAGGGCCACGGTGAACTCCGTGCTCCACATCGTTGTCTCCCCCGTGGGTCGAACGGATCCGGCGGACCCGGTGGTGCCGTGCTCAGCCCCGGGACGGGGCCGGCCGGCCGTGGGTGGCCGCGCCGCCGCGGCGGCGCAGGCGGTCGTGCACCGCGCGGGCCAGCACGGCCAGGGCCGCCCGCAGCGGGCCCGGGGCGTGCGCGTCGGCCGCGGGCCGCAGCCAGTGCTCCAGTTCGTCCCGCCAGGCGGCGGCCGGTTCCGCGGCCAGCGCCCAGGCGGCGAACTCCCGTGCGTCGGCCCGGTACCCGCCGCGCTGCGGGCCCTGCCGGGCGTACCGCTCGAACAGCGGGCGCCAGTCGCCGCCGAGGATCCGGGCCGGCTCGGGCACCACCCGTGCGGTGGTGTCCCGCCGTTTGGCGAGCAGCCCGCGGGCCTGGGTGGCGACCTGGGCCGGGTCGAAGCCCTCCGGCACCGGGCCGCCCGCGACCAGCGCGGCCATCAGCCCGGTCTGCCGCTCGGCGAGCCGCGCCCGCGCCACGGCCAGCTCGGCGTCGTCCCCGCGCAGCAGGTACTCGTCGGACTCAGCCACCGTGCCGCACCCCCTCGGCGAGCGGGGCCCGCTCCAGGACGGCCCGGATCGCGTCGAGTTCACCGGCCAGCTCGGCCGGCGGCGGGAAGGCGTCGTCGCGCTCCAGCAGCACACCGGGCGGCACCGCACGCCCGCACAGTTCGGCGAGCACCTCCAGCACCGGCTCGGTGACCGGGTGGGCGTGGGTGTCGTGCCAGACGCCGTCCCGCTCCACCCCGCCGGCGACGTGCACGTAGGCGAGGGCCTCCAGCGGCAGCCGGGCCAGTTCGGCGGTGACGTCCAGACCCAGGTTGACCCGGTTGGTGTGCAGGTTGGCGACGTCCACCAGCAGCCGCACGCCCGTCCGCTCCACCAGCTCGGCGAGGAACTCGCCCTCGGTCAGCTCGTCGTCCGGCCAGCGCAGGTGGGCCGCGATGTTCTCCAGGGCCAGCGGCACCGGCAACTGCTCCTGCGCGATCCGGACGTTCTCCGCGACCACCCGCAGCGCGTCCCGCGACCGCGGCACCGGCAACAGGTGGCCGGACTCCATCCCGCCCGCCCGGACGAACGCCAGGTGCTCGGTGACCAGCGGCGCACCGAGCGCCTCGGCCACCTCGGCCAGCCGCTCCAGCCGGTGCGCGGCCGGCGGTTCGGCGCCCCCGAGGCCCAGCGACACCCCGTGCGGGACGACCGTGACGCCGCGCTCCCGCAGCACCTCCAGCGAAGGCGGCAGGTGACCGGCGCAGACGTTCTCCGCGACCACCTCCACCCAGTCCACGCCGGGCAGCCGCTCGACCGCGGTGTCGATCTCCGCCCGCCAGCCGATCCCCACCCCCAGCCGGGGCGGCTCCGTCGAGTGCGCCATGCGCGCTCCCCCCTCTCCTGCGTCCGATGCTGCCCGTGTCCGCTGCTGAGGGTGTACCGGCCGGACACGGCTGCCAACCACCGGCAGCCGAACTCAGAGCTGAACTTGAGCTTTCTCCGCGGTGCCACCCGATTCGCGGGCAACTCCCGTCCTGGAGGCCGATATTCGAGGGCGCGGAAGCGGCCGAGTCGTTAACGTGACGTGTCTATGACGCTCACGATCCGCGCCTTCCGGCCCGACGATGCGACAGCGGCCTGCGCCGCCCTGCGCGCCGGCCGCCCGTATCTTGTCACCACCCCCGAGACGGTCGCCTGGCAGGTCGCCGCCCAGCCCCACCTGCGGATGCTGCTCGCCGAGGCGGACGGGCGGATCGTCGCCACCGCCCGGTTCGGCGCCTACCCGGACACCGAGGAACCCGGCCACGGCTTCGCCGCCGTCCACGTCGTCCCCGGAGAGCGCGGGCAGGGCACCGGTACCGCCCTGCTCACCGCCACCGAGGAGGCGCTCGCCGCCGAAGGCGTCCGGCACGCGCACTGCTGGGTGGACGACGAACCGGCGGCGCACGGCTTCGCCGCCGCCCGCGGCTACACCCGCGGCCGGGTCGCCTACTTCGCCGGACGCGACCTCACCGCCCCGCTGCCGCCCCTGCCGGCCCGCCCGCCCGGCGTCGAACTGCGCACCGCCGCCGAGTACGCGGACGACCCGCACCCCCTCTACCTGGTCGACGTCGAGGGCACCCGGGACGAACCCGGCGACGTCGACCTCGCCGACCAGGGCTACGCCTCCTGGCTGGCCGAGATCTGGCACCGGCCCGACCTCGACCGCGAGCTCACCACCGTGGTGCTCGCCGACGGCCGGCCGGTGGGCTTCTCCGCCGCACAGACCGACGGCGAGGGCCGCTACTGGTCGTCCTTCACCACCACCGTCCGGGCCCACCGCGGCCGCGGCCTCGCCAAACTCGCCAAGGCCGACTCCCTGCACCGGGCCCGCGCGGCCGGCATCACCGCCGCCTTCACCCACAACGACGGCGGCAACGCCCCGATGCTGGCGGTCAACGACTGGCTCGGGTACGAGCGCTGCGCCGCCGAATGGAAGTACAGCCGCGAACTCACCGCGTGATCGGGAAGCAGCGCCCCTGGGGTGCTGCCCCGACCTGCTGCCCCCGGGGTGTTGCCCCCTCAGCCGACGTCGACGCCGTGGGCGCGGGCGAGGCCGGCGAGGCCGTCCGCCCAGCCCTGGCCGACCGCGCGGACCTTCCACACCTCGGGGCCGCCGGCCGACCGGTGCCGGTAGACCTCGGCGACCAGCATCGCCGACACCGCGGGGTCGGACGGCGGGCGGAACGACCAGGCGGTGCCGTCCTCGGCGTGCAGCAGCAGGTCCGCGTCGGTGAGTCCGGCGCAGGTCAGCCCGGTGTCGGCGTCCATGTTGACGGAGACGGCGACCCGGTGGACGTCCGGCGGGAGGTCGGCCGGCCGCAGCACCGCCGACTCGGTGCGCCGCCCGTCCGCGGCGGCCTTCTCGCCGAGCAGCACCGCCCCGCCCGCGGCGCTGCGCTGGTGGTAGAAGACGAAGTCGCCGTCGGAGCGGACCAGGCCCTCGGCGGTGAGCAGCAGCAGCGTCAGGTCGGCGTCCGCGCCGGCGGAGGAGAAGCGGACGGTCAGCGCGGCGAGCGCGCTCTCCGGCAGCACCGCGTTCTGCCCGGGTGCGAGCACCGTCGCCGCCGCGGCCGCCGCGGCCGCCGCGGGCACGGCGGGTGCCGTCCGCCGCCCGGTGCCGCGGCCCGCCGCGCCGTCCGTCTCGAGCCGTCCGGCGAGTCCGTGCTCGCGGAGCAGGGCGACCAGCATCGGGCCGTCCACCAGGGTCAGCGGCCGGCCCTCGACCCAGCGCCGGGAGCCGGGGCCGAAGCCGGAGGTGGTGACGAGGATGCCGCGGTTGGCGCCGCAGCGGGCCATGGTGGCGTCCAGGTCGCGGACGGCGGTGGGCGGCACGGTGTGCCGGTAGCGCTTGGCCTGGATGACGATCTGCCCGCCGGTGATCGGGTCCGGGTCCTCCGCCAGCACGTCGACGCCCTCGTCGCCGCTGCGGGCGGTCGTCCGGGTGCGCAGGCCGCGGCGGCGGAAGAGTTCGGCGATCAGTTCCTCGAAGGCGATCGGGTCCATGGTGAACAGGTCCGGCCCTTCGTCGCCGGCCGGCGCGGCCGCCGCCGCGGGGGAGCCCGTGGCGTGCGGCCGGACGCCCTCCGGCTTGTCCGGGCGCGCGGACAGCCGGCCGTCCAGCGCCTCCACCAGGCAGTCCACCGCCTCGACCCGCTCCAGGTCGAGCGCGAGGAAGTCGGCCCGTTCGGCGGCCACCGAGACCAGGCAGCGGCTCTCCTCCCGGCCGGTCGCCGGGTCGACGGCCTCGACCACGCCGTGCACCACGACGGAGGAGAGCAGGCCCGCGCCGTCCGCCCGGAACGCCTCAGCGAGCACCCGCAGCGCGCACTGCGCCACGACCTCCCGGTAGAGCGTCCGCCGCTCGCCGGCCGGGCGGGCCACCTCGGCGTCCCGGTCGTCGGTCTTCACGTACCGGTGCCGGGCGACGGCCGGCACCACCGAGAAGTCGGGCAGCGGCCACTCCACGACCAGTTGGCGGGCCCCGGCGTCCCAGCGGGCCTCGGCCGTGTGCGGGAAGCCCTCGGGCCAGTCGTCGCGCCACCCGAGCGCCGTCTCGAAGTACTCCTCGACGGCCTCCGGGGCGCCCGAGCGCAGTCCGGCCACCAACTGCCCGGCGTGGGCCGCGAGCCGCTGCCGGGAGACCAGCCAGCCGTCGAACTCGGCCCGGTACTCGGCGAGCCGGCGCTGCCGTTCCTGCTCGGCGGCCTGCGCCGCGTACCAGTCCTGTTCGAACCGGGCGCGGGCCTGCGCGGCCTGCTCGTCCCACGCCCGCCGGGCCGCCGGGTCGAACGCCTGCGCGCCCGTCAGCGGCGGTATCAGGTACCAGGACTGGTCGGGCACCGGCACCGGCACGCCCAGCTGCCCGGGGTCGAAGGCGGCCGCGGGCGCCGCCAGGTCCGCGGGCGAGAAGGGCCGCCCGCGCAGGCCCGCGGCGAGCGTCCCGCGCAGCGCCGCGACGCGGTCCTCCAGTTCGGCCGTCCGCCGGGCCGCGTCCGCCTCCCGGCTCTGCCGGTACGCCTTGAGAGCCTCGCGCTGGCCCTGGGCGGCCGCCCGTTCCGCCTCCCGGCGGGCCCGCTCGTACTGCCGCTGCGCGGCCGCGTCGGCGCGGCGCTGCGCCTCCTCCCGGCGGTGCTGTTGGCGCTGTGCCTCCGCCAGCATGGCCAGTACTCCGGAAGTGCGACGCCCTGCCACCGTTGTCCTCTCGTGCGGTTCGACCGATGATCAGTCTGGCACGGTGTGGCGCCGCGGTGACAGGGCGTGCGGAGGTGAGCCCGGGCCGGCCCCTACTCGGCGGGCCGGAGGGTCAGCGAGATGCTGTTGATGCAGTAGCGCTGGTCGGTCGGGGTCTCGTAGCCCTCGCCCTCGAAGACGTGGCCGAGGTGGCTGCCGCAGCGGGCGCAGCGGACCTCCACCCGGCGCATCCCGAAGGACGTGTCCTGGATGTACTCGACGCGGTCCTCGGCCAGCGGCGCGTAGTACGAGGGCCAGCCGCAGTGGCTCTCGAACTTCGTCTCACTGCTGAAGAGCTCGGCCCCGCAGGCCCGGCAGCCGTACACGCCGACCGTCTTGGTGTCGGTGTACTCGCCGGTGAAGGCGGGCTCGGTGCCGGCCTCGCGGAGCACGCGGTACTCCTCGGGCGACAGCTCGGCACGCCACTCGGCGTCGGTCTTCTGGATCTCGTGGGTCACGGAAGTCCTCCCATCAGGCACCGGGTGCAACGTCCGCGAGGCGGGCGAGAATTTCCGGGCCCAGGTTGGTCACGTCGCCCGCGCCCATGGTGAGCACCAGGTCGCCCGGCTTCGCCAGGGCGGCCATCCGCTCCGGGGCGGCGGCGAACGCGTGCTCCGCGGCCACGTCGGCGCCGGCCTTCCGGGCGGCGTCGATGATCAGCTCGCTGGTGACGCCGGGGATCGGGTCCTCGCGGGCCGGGTAGATGTCGAGCACCACCGAGGCGTCGGCCATCGCCAGCGCGTCGCCCATCTCCGCGGCCAGCTGCTGGGTGCGGCTGAACAGGTGCGGCTGGAAGACCACCAGCACCCGGCCGGCGCCCGCGGCCTCGCGGATCGCCTCCAGGTCGGCGGCCATCTCGGTCGGGTGGTGCGCGTAGGAGTCGATCACCTGCACGCCGGCGGCCTCGCCCTTGAGCTGCAGCCGGCGGCGCACGCCGGTGTAGCTGCCGAGCGCCTTCGCCAGGTCCGCGGCGGGCACGCCGAGCGCCACGCCGGCGGCCAGCGCGGAGACCGCGTTGTGCGCGTAGTGCCGGCCCGGCACGGAGACGGTGAAGGAGAGCTCCTCGCCGCCCAGCTCCACGGTGACCTCGCTGGTCATGCCGCGCGGCGAGACCGAGAGCACCCGCACGTCGGCGTCCTCGGCGGCGCCGACCGTCACCACGTTCAGGCCCACCCGGCCGCGGACCCGGCGGGTCAGCTCCCGGGCGCCCTCGTGGTCGGCGGAGACCACCAGGGTGCCGCCGGGCACGATCCGGCCGACGAAGGTCTCGAAGGACTGGTGGATCTCCTCGATCGAGGCGTAGTTGGCGTGGTGGTCCAGCTCCACGTTGAGGACGATCGCCACCTCGGGCGCGTACTTGTGGAAGCTCCGGTCGCTCTCGTCGGCCTCCGCGACGAAGATGTCGCCGGTGCCGTGGTGCGCGTTGGAGCCCGGCGCGTCCAGGTCGCCGCCGATCGCGTACGAGGGATCGAGGCCGAGCTCGCCGAGGCTGACCGCCAGCATGCTGGTGGTGGTGGTCTTGCCGTGGGTGCCGGCGACGGCGAGCGCGCGGCGGCCGCCCATCAGCGCGGCGAGCGCGTCGGACCGGTGCACGACCGGGATCCCGCGCTCCCGGGCGGCGGCGAGTTCCGGGTTGTCCGCGCGGATCGCGCTGGAGACGACCACGCTGCTGGTGCCGGCCGGCAGGTTCTCCGCGGCGTGGCCGACGGCGACCTCGGCGCCGAGCGCGCGCAGCGCCAGCACCGTCTCGGACTCCTTCGCGTCGCTGCCGGAGACCTTGGCGCCCCGCACCGCGAGGATCTTCGCCAGTCCGGACATCCCGGCGCCGCCGATGCCGATGAAGTGCGGGGCGTGCAGGTCGTGCGCGGCGTCGTTCAAGGGATGCTCCGTACAGCCGGGGACTGGGAGGACGAGAACCGTCCTCGCGGTGGTTCCGCAAGGACGATTCTGCACCACCGGCGGAGGAGCTCAGGAGTCGCTGGCGAACAGCTTGAGCACCGGGACGCCGACCTTGTGCCGCGCCCGCGACGCCCAGTCGCGGTGGAAGAACTCCTCCACGAAGTGCGGCGAGGTCAGCACCAGCACCTCGTCCGCGCCGTGCTCCTCGACCACGCTCCGCAGGCCGTCGAGCGGATTCTCCTGCACCACCCGGCCGGTGGCTTCGGCGCCCGACTCGCGCAGGTGGCGCAGGCTGTGCTCCAGGGACTCCTCGGCCACCGTGGGCACCGACTCGTCGTCGTGCTCGTGCACCGCCTTGTCGAGATGGCCCAGCGCCACGTCGTCGAGTGCTCTCAACAGCTCGTCCTGTTTTCCGCGCGGCTGCATCAGCACCACGAAGGAGACCTTCTCGTCGCCGTGCAGCGTGGTGACCAGCTCGACGTCCGCGTCGGACAGCGCCTTTTCGATCATCAGTACGGTCTTGAACACGTGAGTCCCTTCGTACAGTGCAGGCCCCGGATCCGCTGTCCTCATCTTGCCCGGCGGAAGCTTTCCGCACGCTGCACACGCACCACACGGGCCACAGCGGCCGCCCGGGTCACCCCGCGGACGGTCCGGTCGGGCCGACCGGACCGTCCTCGACCCGGACGTAGCGGGTGAACAGGAAGCCGCCCTCCTCGATCAGCGACTCCAGCCGCATCGCCCGCACCTGCTCGACCGCGGCGCCGTACGCGATCCTCGGTGCGTCGCCGGCCGTCAGCAGCGGCGCCAGCGACAGGCACAGCTCGTCCAGCAGCCCGGCCGCCGCCAGCCCGCCCAGCAGCCGCGGGCCGCCCTCGGTCAGCTGCCGGGTCCAGCCGCGCGCCGCCAGCGCCGCCACCGCCGCGGCCAGGTCCACCGACCGCTCGCCGGCCACCACCACGTCCGCCACCGCGGCCACCGCCCGGCGCGCCTCGGTCGGGGAGTCCTCCGTGGTGACCACCACCGTGCGCACCAGCGGCTCGGTGAACAGCGGCGCCGACAGGTCCAGCGCCAGCCGGCGGCTGACCACCGCGATCGCCGGCGCCGGGGCCTGGCCCGCCGCCGCCCGGGCCGCCGCGAACTCCTTCCGCGCCCGGGCCGGCCGGTAGCCCTCCGCCCGGACGGTCTCCGCCCCGACCAGCACCACGTCCGCGAGCGCCCGCAGCACCCCGAAGATCCGCTTGTCCGCGGCGCTCGACAGGCCCTCCGACAGGCCCGCCAGCCGGGCCGAGCCGTCCAGGCTGGACACCATGTTGGCGCGCAGCCACGGCCGCCCTCCGCGCACCCCGTCCGGGTAGGCGTACAGCGCGGCGAGCGCCTCCAGCGCGGCCGGGTCGGCGACGGGGGCTGTGAGCGGATTCATCAAGAGCTGCATGGTGGCGAGTCTTCCACGGGGCGTACCCTGTACTACCGTGCCCGCAGCCCCCCACGCCGACGCCACCGCCCCCGAGACGGCCACCGTGACAGCCCTCACCGACCGACGACCGGTCGTGCCCGCCGAGCGCCTGGTGGCCGAGATGGTCCCGCCGCCGCGGTTCGCCGGCGTCAGCTTCGGCAGCTACCTCCCGGACAGCACCCAGCCCAGCCAGTACGAGGCGGTGCAGGTCCTGGAGCAGTTCGCGGCCTCCCTCAACGGCAGCGGCGCGGCCCCGAAGCGCAGCTGGTTCCGGCGCGGTCCCGCCGTCCCGGCCGGTCCGGCCGGCATCTACCTCGACGGCGGCTACGGCGTCGGCAAGACCCACCTGCTCGCCTCGCTCTGGCACGCCACCCCCGGGCCCAAGGCCTTCGGCACCTTCGTCGAGCTGACCAACCTGGTCGGCGCCCTCACCTTCAAGGGCGCCGTCGAGACCCTCTCCGGGCACCGGCTGCTCTGCATCGACGAGTTCGAGCTCGACGACCCGGGCGACACCGTCCTCGTCTCCACCCTGCTCAGCCGCCTCGTGGAGAACGGCGTCAAGCTCGCCGCCACCTCCAACACCCTCCCCGACAAGCTCGGCGAGGGGCGCTTCGCGGCCGCCGACTTCCTCCGCGAGATCCAGGGCCTCTCGGCGCACTTCAGGCCCGTCCGGATCGACGGCCAGGACTACCGCCACCGCGGCCTGCCCGACGCCCCGCCGCCGTACACCGACGACGAGGTCACCGCCCGCGCCGCCACCGCCCCCGGCGCCTCGCTGGACGACTTCGACGCCCTGCTCGAACACCTCAAGAACGTCCACCCGAGCCGGTACGGCGCCATGCTCGACGACGTCCACGCCGTCTTCCTGCGCGGCGTCCGGCCGGTCGACGACCAGTCCACCGCCCTGCGGCTGGTCGTCCTCGCCGACCGCATGTACGACCGGGAACTCCCCGTCACCGCCTCCGGCGTCCCCTTCGACCGGGTCTTCCCCGAGGACATGCTGTGCGGCGGCTACCGCAAGAAGTACCTCCGCGCCGTCTCCCGCCTGGTCGCCCTCGCCCGCGACAGCTCCAAGGGCTGACACCGGCCGCCCGGGCAGGGCCCGGCTCCCCGTAGGGCCCTGCACTGTCGGTGCGGGGCCGTACGGTGGAGTGGTGCGCCCCATCACGAGTATCGAGCGGTCCACGACGCCCTTCGAGGTCGTCAGCCCCTACCAGCCCAACGGCGACCAGCCGGCGGCCATCGCCGAGTTGGAGCGCCGCATCCGCGGCGGCGAGAAGGACGTCGTCCTGCTCGGTGCGACCGGCACCGGCAAGTCCGCGACCACGGCGTGGATGATCGAGAAGCTGCAGCGCCCCACCCTGGTGATGGCGCCGAACAAGACGTTGGCGGCCCAGCTGGCCAACGAGTTCCGCGAGCTGCTGCCCAACAACGCGGTCGAGTACTTCGTCTCGTACTACGACTACTACCAGCCCGAGGCGTACGTCCCGCAGACGGACACCTACATCGAGAAGGACTCCTCGATCAACGAGGAGGTCGAGCGGCTGCGGCACTCCGCGACCAACTCCCTGCTGACCCGCCGCGACGTGGTCGTGGTCGCCTCGGTGTCCTGCATCTACGGCCTCGGCACCCCGCAGGAGTACGTGGACCGGATGGTGCCGCTCAAGGTCGGCGAGGAGATCGACCGGGACGCCCTGCTCCGCCGGTTCGTCGACATCCAGTACACCCGCAACGACCTCGCCTTCACCCGCGGCACCTTCCGGGTCCGCGGCGACACGATCGAGATCTTCCCGGTGTACGAGGAGCTCGCCGTCCGGATCGAGATGTTCGGCGACGAGATCGAGGCGCTCTACACGCTGCACCCGCTCACCGGCGAGATCATCAGCCAGGACGACTCGGTCTACGTCTTCCCCGCCTCGCACTACGTCGCCGGCCCGGAGCGGATGGAGCGCGCGGTCAACGACATCGAGAAGGAGCTCGGCGAGCGCCTGGCGGTGCTGGAGAAGCAGGGCAAGCTGCTGGAGGCCCAGCGGCTGCGGATGCGCACCACGTACGACATCGAGATGCTCCGCCAGATCGGCAGCTGCTCCGGCGTCGAGAACTACTCGATGCACTTCGACGGCCGCGCGCCCGGCACCGCGCCGAACACCCTGCTCGACTACTTCCCGGAGGACTTCCTCCTGGTCATCGACGAGTCGCACGTGACGGTGCCGCAGATCGGCGCGATGTACGAGGGCGACGCCTCCCGCAAGCGCACCCTGGTCGACCACGGGTTCCGACTGCCGTCCGCGATGGACAACCGCCCGCTGAAGTGGGAGGAGTTCCTGGAGCGGATCGGGCAGACGGTCTACCTCTCGGCGACCCCCGGCAAGTACGAGCTGTCCCGCGGCGACGGCGCGGTCCAGCAGATCATCCGCCCGACCGGCCTGATCGACCCCGAGGTGATCGTCAAGCCCACCGAGGGCCAGATCGACGACCTGGTGCACGAGGTCCGCACCCGCGTCGAGCGGGACGAGCGCGTCCTGGTCACCACCCTCACCAAGAAGATGGCCGAGGACCTCACCGACTACATGCTCGGCCTGGACATCCGGGTGCGGTACCTGCACAGCGACATCGACACGCTGCGCCGGGTCGAGCTGCTCCGCGAGCTGCGGGCCGGCGAGTACGACGTGCTGGTGGGCATCAACCTGCTCCGCGAGGGCCTGGACCTGCCCGAGGTGTCGCTGGTGGCGATCCTGGACGCCGACAAGGAGGGCTTCCTGCGGTCGGGCACCTCGCTGATCCAGACCATCGGCCGTGCGGCGCGCAACGTCTCCGGCCAGGTGCACATGTACGCGGACCGGATCACCCCGGCGATGGAGCTGGCGATCGAGGAGACCAACCGGCGCCGGGCCGTGCAGCAGGCGTACAACGAGGCGAACGGCATCGACCCGCAGCCGCTGCGCAAGAAGATCGGCGACATCCTGGACACCCTCGCCCGGGAGGACGTCGACACCGAGCAGCTGCTCTCCACCGGCTACCGCGGGTCGGGCGGCAAGACCCGCACCCCCGTCCCGGCGCTCGGGGCGGACCGCAAGCCGGCCAAGAGCCTGCCCGCGGCCGAGCTGGCCCAGCTCATCCAGGACCTCACCGACCGGATGCACGCCGCCGCCGCCGAGCTGCAGTTCGAGGTGGCCGCCCGGCTGCGCGACGAGGTCGGCGAGCTGAAGAAGGAGCTCCGGCAGATGCGGGAGGCCGGGATGGCCTGATCCCGCCCGGCCGGACGCGCTCCCACGGGCCGTCCCCGAGCAGGAACACCCTGCATGACATGTGCCCGCAGGCCCTAGGCTGGCCTGCGGGCACCGGTCGTCGAACAGGAGACCCGGCCGCGCGGGCGCGGCGGGCGGCGGCGGTGCGGCCGCAGGGCACTGGGGGCCTCGGCCGGGGGACGGCAACGGGGTGTTCCGTCCGAGCGCGGTGGGACCGCTCCCGCCGGGCCGAGCAGAGAGAGGGAAGCACCGTGTCGGTGAATCTGGCCAAGGGGCAGAGCGTCAGCCTGCAGAAGAGCTCGGGGGAGTCGCTGACGGTCGTGCGGATGGGCCTGGGCTGGCGGGCCGCCGTCCGCAAGGGCCTGTTCGGCAGCCGCAGCCGCCAGGTCGACCTGGACGCCTCGGCCCTGCTGTACGCCGAGCGCACCCCCTCCGACGTCGTGTTCTTCCAGCACCTGGCCAGCAACGACGGCTCGGTGCAGCACACCGGGGACAACCTGACCGGTGGTGCAGGCGGGGGCGACGACGAGGTGATCCTGGTCGACCTGATGCGGGTGCCGGTGCACATCACCCAGATCGTGTTCACCGTCAGCTCGTACACCGGGCAGAGCTTCACCGAGGTGCAGGACGCGCACTGCCGACTGGTCGACGAGTCCACCGGCCAGGAACTGGCCCGCTACGAGCTGGCGGCGGGCGGGCGGCACACCGGGCAGATCATGGCGAAGGTGTACCGCGAGCCGGAGGGCGGCTGGGCGATGCAGGCGATCGGCGCACCGGCGCGGGCCAGGACCTTCCAGGACATGCTGCCCGCGATCGAGCCCTACCTCTGAGGCCGCCGGGGGCGTCCGGCGGCACCCCCCGGGCGGCTCCGCCCCCGACGACTCTTTACCTTCTTTACCTTGTCTTGGGGATTCTGTTAGCCTCGGCGTAGAGCGGAGGGGAGTACTCCCCAGCGGCAGCCCCGTCATCACGGACGTCCGCCCATCGGGTGTCCCGGGG
Organism: Kitasatospora sp. NPDC085895; assembly: GCF_040702125.1. Classification (NCBI taxonomy): domain Bacteria; kingdom Bacillati; phylum Actinomycetota; class Actinomycetes; order Kitasatosporales; family Streptomycetaceae; genus Kitasatospora; species Kitasatospora sp. NPDC085895. The sequence continues at coordinate 103,660 of NZ_JBFBJY010000006.1, forward strand.
TGCCGGCCCGCGTGCTCCTTCGGTGAGCCGCAGGGTGGAGGAGACCTCCGGCAGTGACGATGCCTGTTCGCCTACCTGCCGGAGGAGCAGACGTGGACGTTTCCCTTGGCCTGTGGATCGGCACGATCGGGGTGCTGGTCGCCCTGATCGTGGCCGACTTCTTCATCGGCGGCCGCAAACCGCACGAGGTCTCCGTCAAGGAGGCCGGGATCTGGACGGTCGTCTGGATCGTCCTCGCGGTGCTGTTCGGCGCCTTCCTCTGGAAGCAGTACGGCTCGCAGCCCGCGAGCGAGTTCTTCGCCGGCTACATCACCGAGAAGTCGCTGAGCGTCGACAACCTCTTCGTCTTCATCCTGATCATGGGCAAGTTCGCGGTGCCGCGGATCTACCAGCAGCGCGTGCTGATGTTCGGCGTGATCATCGCGCTGGTGCTGCGGGCGGTCTTCATCGCCGGCGGCGCGGCCCTGGTCTCCACCTTCTCGTGGGTCTTCTACATCTTCGGCGCCTTCCTCGTCTGGACGGCGTGGAAGCTCGTCCAGGACGCCCGCTCCGACGAGGAGGAGGAGTTCGAGGAGAACCGCCTGCTCAAGGCGATCGAGAAGCGCTTCCCGGCGACCGACAAGTACCACGGCACCAAGCTCTTCGTCGTGGAGAACGGCCGCCGGCTGATGACCCCGATGCTGATCGTCATGCTGGCGATCGGCACCACGGACGTGCTCTTCGCCCTGGACTCGATCCCCGCGATCTTCGGCCTGACGCAGGACCCGTACATCGTGTTCACCGCGAACGCCTTCGCGCTGATGGGCCTGCGCCAGCTGTACTTCCTGATCGGCGGCCTGCTGAAGAAGCTGGTCCACCTCGCCTACGGCCTGTCGGTGATCCTCGGCTTCATCGGCGTCAAGCTGGTGCTGCACGCGCTGCACGAGAGCGGCGTGCACGTGCCGGAGGTCAGCATCGGCGTCTCGCTGGGCTTCATCGTGGCGGTGCTCGCCGTCACCACGGTCACCAGCCTGGTCGCCTCCCGCCGGCAGGAGCGCGCGGCCCTCGAAGCGGCGGACGAGCGCGACGGCGCGGACGTCTGACCCACCCGATCCCGCAGCGGCGGGGTGCGACCGCGGGGACCGGTCACGCCCCGCCGCTGCGTCCGCGTGCGGCGGCCACCGCGTCGGTGTACGCCTCGGCCGTGAGGTCCGCGGGCGGCACGCCCAGCTCGGCCAGGACGCCGCGGACGGCCGCCAGGGCCGCCGGCAGCTCGTCCTCCCCGCAGACCGTCTCCACCTCCAGGAAGATCCCGGTGAGCTCCGGGACCTCGACCAGGGTGGCCAGCAGCTCGCGGCCGTCCCGGCGGAGCGGATGGTTGCGGCAGTGCTTCTCGAAGGCCAGCGCCGGCCGGTAGCCGAGCCCGTGCAGCACCGCCGCGGTGCCCGCCGGGTCGGCGACGGCGGTCTCGGCCTCCGGTTTGGCCCCGGACACCGCGTCGAGGCGGGCGTCCTTCCAGGTCAGCAGGGTGCGGCTGCCCGCCGGGCCGGTGACGGTACGCAGTCGCAGCTCGCGGTCGCCGCGGGCCAGCGAGCCGTCCGGCAGGTCGTAGTAGGTGTCCCGGTACACCTCGGCCCGGCCGGGGCCGGCCAGCGCGCGGAGCCGGGCCCGGACGGCGGCGGGATCGCGGACGACGGCCTTGAGCTCGGCCTCGACCGTGCGGCCCGGCGGCGCGCCGCCGCCGTCCCGGTGCAAGGTCACCGGCCGGTCACCAGCCGCGCTCGCGCCACTCGCCGAGGTGCGGGCGCTCGGCGCCGAGCGTGGTGTCGTTGCCGTGGCCGGGGTAGACCCAGGCCTCGTCCGGCAGCACGTCGAAGATCTTCTCGTTGACGTCGCGGAAGAGGCTGGCGAAGGCCTCCGGGTCCTTCCAGGTGTTGCCGACGCCGCCGGGGAAGAGGCAGTCGCCCGTGAACACGTGCGGATGGCCCTGCGGGTCGTCGTAGACCAGCACGATCGCGCCGGGGGTGTGGCCGACCAGCTTGCGCACGGTGAGCTCGACCTGGCCGACCCGCAGCACGTCGCCGTCATCCAGCAGCAGCTCGGTGGGGACGTCGATGGCCTCGGCGTCGATCCGGCCGGCCGCGGTGCGGGCGCCGGTGGCGGCCACCACCTCGGCCAGCGCGGCCCAGTGGTCGTGGTGCCGGTGGGTGGTCACCACCGTGGCCAGGGTGTCGCCGACCGTCTCCAGCAGGGTGGGCGCGTCGGCCGCCGCGTCGATCAGCAGCTGCTCGTCGGTGGCACGGCAGCGCAGCAGGTAGGCGTTGTTGTCGTACGGCCCGACCGCCACCTTGGTGACGATCAGGTGGGCGAGCTCCCGCACGTCGGGCGGGCCGCCGACCTTGACCGCTCCGTGGTAGGACATCGCTACGCTCCTCGATCGTCGGGGCCGGGCACCGCGGCGCGGCCGGGTGCCGGCTGAAGGTCCGTCACCTGCAATCATCGCCTGTTCAGTTCAGCGGCGGAAGCTGCGGCAGCACGGTCCGCGGGTCGGGCAGCAGCACTCCGGCCCGGTGCACCTGCAGGCCGTCGCCGTCGGAGCGGCCGGAGAGCCAGGCGGTGAGCGCCCGGACGGGGCCCTCCACGGCCAGCTCGGGGCCGGCCGGCTCGCCGATCCTGGCCCGGGCCCCGGTGTCCTCGGCGGTCAGCGCGACGCCGGGCAGCCCCTCGGCGCCGTCCAGCCGGGCGGCGAGGCGGGCCAGCTCGGCCGAGGCGAAGGACTCCGGCCAGTGCGCGGGGGTGTATCCGGCGTCCAGGTCGACGTGGTGGTACTCGACCTCCATCAGCCGCTTCCAGGGCACGTCGTACGCGGGGAAGACGTAGCCGGTGCGGTGCCGCAGCGGCACCGTCCAGGCGGTGCCCGGCAGGCTCCCGGCGGCCGCGGCCAGCCGCTCGGAGCTCCGCCGCAGGTCGGCCAGCTGCTCGTCGAGCGGGCGGCCGGCGCCGTCCCGGATGCCCTGCTCGCGCGCCTCCGGGCTCGCGTACTGGGGGACGTCGACGCCGGTGCGGGCGGTCTCCAGCAGGTTCACCAGGGAGTCGGCGTTGCGCGAGAGGTGGGCCAGCACGTGGCCGCGGGTCCAGCCGGGCAGTGCGGACGGGCCGCCGAGGGCGTCCGGGTCGAGGTCGGCGACGGTGCGCAGCAGGTGGCCGGTGCCCTCGGCGACGGCCTTGAGGTTCTCGGCGGCCCTGGCCGCGGCCTCCTCGGGCGGGATGCCGGCGGATGCGGGGTCGGTCATGGCGCTCTCCCGGGGCGGTGCCGTGGTGCGTCCGGCGTTTCCCCTCGGGGCCGCCGGTCGTTGTCACGGCGACGCTACCGCCCGTCGACCGCGCCGAGCTGGGGCTTTCCCCGCCTTGATGATCAACGCGTCGAGGCCGCATCACTCATTCGGGTGGTCTCCACTGGACAAGGTCGATATTCGAACGCCTGCGCTATAGGCTGGCTGTCCCGAGTCGGAAGAAATCGCCCGTCCAGCTGGTTGCCTTCCCTGGGGCATGCTCGCGGCCGCCACCGGTGCGGCCGCTGCCGCCAGGGCCGGGCCGCGGTGGGATCCGAGGACGCGCCGACCGCCCGCACGCATGCCCCGAAGCACCCCGAAGCACCCCGAAGCACTCCAGAGCCCCTCGGAAGCGCTCCGAAGCCCTCAAGCCCCCGAAGCCCCACCTCCCCGGAGAAAGGCGCCAGAAGCAGTGGCCGACCGCCTGATCGTCCGCGGTGCTCGCGAGCACAACCTCAAGAACGTCTCGCTCGACCTGCCCCGCGACTCCCTCATCGTCTTCACCGGCCTCTCCGGGTCCGGCAAGTCCTCGCTGGCCTTCGACACGATCTTCGCCGAGGGGCAGCGCCGCTACGTCGAGTCGCTGTCCTCCTACGCCCGGCAGTTCCTCGGCCAGATGGACAAGCCGGACGTGGACTTCATCGAGGGCCTGTCGCCCGCGGTCTCGATCGACCAGAAGTCCACCAGCCGCAACCCGCGGTCCACGGTCGGCACCATCACCGAGGTCTACGACTACCTCCGCCTGCTGTTCGCCCGGATCGGCAAGCCGCACTGCCCGCACTGCTCGCGGCCGATCGCCCGGCAGTCGCCGCAGGCCATCGTCGACCGGGTGCTGGAGCTCACCGAGGGCACCCGCTTCCAGGTGCTCAGCCCCGTGGTGCGCGAGCGCAAGGGCGAGTTCGCCGACCTCTTCGCCGACCTGCAGTCCAAGGGCTACGCCCGGGCCCGGGTGGACGGCGCGACCGTCCAGCTCACCGAGCCGCCGGTGCTCAAGAAGCAGGAGAAGCACACCATCGAGGTGGTCGTCGACCGCCTGACGGTCAAGGAGAGCGCCAAGCGCCGGCTGACCGACTCGGTCGAGACGGCGCTCAAGCTCTCCGGCGGCATGGTGGTGCTCGACTTCGTCGACCTCGCGGAGGACGACCCGGAGCGCGAGCGGATGTACTCCGAGCACCTCTACTGCCCGTACGACGACGTCTCCTTCGAGGAGCTGGAGCCGCGCTCCTTCTCCTTCAACTCGCCGTTCGGCGCCTGCCCGGAGTGCTCCGGCCTCGGCAACCGGATGGAGGTCGACCCGGAGCTGGTGATCCCGGACGAGGAGAAGTCGCTCGACGAGGGCGCCATCCACCCGTGGTCCCAGGGCCACACCAAGGAGTACTTCCAGCGCCTGATCGACGCGCTCGCCGGCGAGCTCGGCTTCCGCACCGACATCCCCTGGGCCGGGCTGCCCGCCCGCGCCCGCAAGGCCCTGCTGTACGGCCACCGCACCCAGGTCGAGGTCAAGTACCGCAACCGGTACGGCCGCGACCGCTCGTACACCACGTCCTTCGAGGGCGCGGTGCCGTTCGTGCAGCGCCGCCACTCCGAGGCCGAGAGCGACTCCAGCCGCGAGCGCTTCGAGGGCTACATGCGCGAGGTGCACTGCCCCGCCTGCAACGGCACCCGGCTCAAGCCGGTGGTGCTCGCCGTGACGATCCAGGACAGGTCGATCGCCGACGTCTCGGCGATGTCGATCAGCGACTGTGCCGAGTTCCTCGGCGCGATGAAGCTGACCGCCCGCGACAAGAAGATCGCCGAGCGGGTCCTCAAGGAGGTCAACGAGCGGCTGCGCTTCCTGGTCGACGTCGGCCTGGACTACCTCTCGCTCAACCGGGCCGCGGGCACCCTCTCCGGCGGCGAGGCCCAGCGCATCCGGCTCGCCACCCAGATCGGCTCCGGCCTGGTCGGCGTGCTCTACGTCCTCGACGAGCCGTCCATCGGCCTGCACCAGCGGGACAACCACCGGCTGATCGAGACGCTGGTGCGGCTGCGCGACATCGGCAACACCCTGATCGTCGTCGAGCACGACGAGGACACCATCAAGACGGCCGACTGGGTCGTCGACATCGGCCCCGGCGCCGGCGAGCACGGCGGCAAGGTCGTGCACTCCGGCTCGCTGAAGGAGCTGCTAGCCAACGACGAGTCGCTGACCGGCCAGTACCTCTCCGGCCGGCGCTCCATCCCGACCCCGGCCGTCCGCCGCCCGCGGGACAAGAAGCGCCAGCTGATCGTGCACGGCGCCCGCGAGCACAACCTGCAGGACGTCACCGTCGGCTTCCCGCTCGGCACCTTCACCGCGGTCACCGGCGTCTCCGGCTCCGGCAAGTCCACCCTGGTCAACGACATCCTCTACACCCACCTCGCGCGGGAGCTCAACGGCGCCCGCAGCGTGCCCGGCCGGCACACCCGGATCACCGGCACCGACCTGGTGGACAAGGTGGTGCACGTCGACCAGTCGCCGATCGGCCGCACCCCGCGGTCCAACCCGGCCACCTACACCGGGGTCTTCGACCACGTCCGCCGGCTCTTCGCGGAGACCCAGGAGGCCAAGGTCCGCGGCTACCTGCCCGGCCGGTTCTCCTTCAACGTCAAGGGCGGCCGCTGCGAGAACTGCTCCGGCGACGGCACCATCAAGATCGAGATGAACTTCCTGCCGGACGTCTACGTCCCGTGCGAGGTCTGCCACGGCGCCCGCTACAACCGGGAGACGCTGGAGGTCCACTACAAGGGCAGGTCCATCGCCGAGGTGCTGGACATGCCGATCGAGGAGGCGCTGGCCTTCTTCGAGGCCGTCCCGGCGATCGCCCGGCACCTGCGCACCCTCAACGACGTCGGCCTCGGCTACGTCCGGCTCGGCCAGTCCGCGCCGACCCTGTCCGGCGGCGAGGCCCAGCGCGTCAAGCTCGCCTCCGAGCTGCAGAAGCGCTCCACCGGCCGCACCGTGTACGTCCTCGACGAGCCGACCACCGGTCTGCACTTCGAGGACATCAGCAAGCTGATCAAGGTGCTGGAGGGCCTGGTCGACAAGGGCAACACGGTGATCGTCATCGAGCACAACCTCGACGTGATCAAGACCGCCGACTGGATCGTCGACATGGGCCCGGAGGGCGGCAACGGCGGCGGCACGGTCGTCGCCGAGGGCACCCCGGAGGAGATCGCCGCGATCACCGCCAGCCACACCGGCAAGTTCCTGCGGGACATCCTCGCCGGGGTCTCCGACGCGGCCGTTCCCGCCGCCCGCCGCGGCGGCAGCCGCAGCACGGCGGCCAAGGCCGCGGGCAGCACCGCCGGGGCCGCGGGCGCCGCCGCCAAGTCCGGCACCGGCACCGCCCGCAAGCGGGCCGCCGCCAAGAAGTAGCCGGGCACACGCTCACCGAACCTCCCCGGCCCGCTGCCGGCCGGGGAGGTGGTGTGTCAGTACCTCTCGGCCGGGCGGGAACGCCCAGGTACGGGGCATAGACTGCGGCCGGTCCGCCCGTACCCGCGTCCGAGGAGCCGCCCGCATGAACGAGCCCGTCGCCACCGCCTCCGCCGCCGAGACCGACCGCGGCCCCGCCGCCTCCCGCCGCACCCTGCTGTGCGGCGCGGCCGCCGTGCTCGCCGCGGGCGGCGCCGTCGCGGTCACCGGCTGCTCGTCCTCGGGATCCTCCGGGTCCTCGGGTTCGTCCGGCTCGACGGGCGGCTCCGGCGGCACCCAGGCGCAGAACGCGGCCCCGGTCGACCTCGGCCCGGCCGCCGACATCCCGGTCGGCGGCGGCAAGGTCTTCCGCGAGCAGAAGATCGTGGTCACCCAGCCCGCCGCGGGCGAGTACAAGGCGTTCAGCGCCAAGTGCACCCACGCCGGCTGCATCGTCGACGAGGTCAAGGACAAGACGATCGACTGCCCCTGCCACGGCAGCCGCTTCTCGATCACCGACGGCGCCGTCGAGGGCGGCCCGGCCCCCAAGCCGCTGCCCTCCTACGAGGTGGCCGTCGTCAACAACAACGTCCAGGTCACACCCGCCTGATCGGTTCGCGGCCGCACCCCGGGAAACCGGCCACGGGCGGTCATCGGCAGTCGGTACGGTAGGGGGCATGGCAGACCCGTCCACCTACCGTCCGGCGCCCGGTGCGATCCCGCTCTCACCCGGGGTGTACCGGTTCCGCGACGAGCACGGCCGGGTCATCTACGTCGGCAAGGCCAAGAGCCTGCGTCCCCGGCTCTCCTCCTACTTCCAGGACCTCGCGGGCCTGCACCCGCGCACGGCCACCATGGTCACCACCGCCGCCTCGGTGGAGTGGACGGTGGTCGGCACCGAGGTCGAGGCGCTGCAGCTGGAGTACTCCTGGATCAAGGAGTTCGACCCCCGCTTCAACGTCAAGTACCGCGACGACAAGAGCTACCCCGAGCTCGCCGTCACCCTCAACGAGGAGTTCCCCCGCGTGCAGGTCATGCGGGGGGCGCACAAGAAGGGCGTGCGCTACTTCGGCCCGTACGGCCACGCCTGGGCGATCCGCGAGACCGTCGACCTGCTGCTCCGCGTCTTCCCCGTCCGCACCTGCTCCAACGGCGTCTTCAAGCGCGCGAGCCAGGTCGGCCGGCCCTGCCTGCTCGGCTACATCGGCAAGTGCGCCGCACCCTGCGTCGGCAAGGTCTCCGCCGACGAGCACCGCGCCCTCGCCGAGGAGTTCTGCGACTTCATGGCCGGCCGCACCGGCGGTCACCTGCGCCGCCTGGAGCAGCAGATGCAGGAGGCCGCCGCCGCCATGGAGTACGAGAAGGCGGCCCGGCTCCGCGACGACATCGGCGCCCTCAAGCGTGCCATGGAGAAGAACGCGGTCGTCCTCGCCGACGGCACCGACGCCGACGTGCTCGCCCTCGCCGAGGACGAGCTGGAGGCCGCCGTCCAGATCTTCCACGTCCGCGGCGGCCGGGTCCGCGGCCAGCGCGGCTGGGTCACCGACCGGGTCGAGGACGTCGACACCGCCTCCCTGGTCGAGCACGCCCTGCAGCAGCTGTACGGCTCCGGCACCGAGAACGTGCCCCGCGAGGTGCTCGTCCCGGCGCTGCCCGAGCCGGCCGGGCCCGTCCGCGAGTGGCTCACCGGCCTGCGCGGCGCCCAGGTCGACCTCCGCGTCCCGCAGCGCGGTGACAAGAAGGACCTGATGGCGACGGTGCACCGGAACGCCCAGCAGGCGCTCGCGCTGCACAAGACCAAGCGCGCCTCCGACCTCACCACCCGCAGCCGCGCCCTCCAGGAGATCGCCGACGCGCTGGAGCTCGACTCCGTGCCGCTGCGCATCGAGTGCTTCGACATCTCCCACCTGCAGGGCGAGGACGTGGTCGCCTCGATGGTCGTCTTCGAGGACGGCCTGGCCCGCAAGAGCGAGTACCGGCGCTTCCAGATCAAGGGCTTCGCCGGGCAGGACGACGTCCGCTCGATGCACGAGGTGATCGGCCGGCGCTTCCGCCGCTACCTCCAGGAGCGCGAGCGGACCGGCGAGTGGGCCGTCCCCGAGGACACCGGCGCCGACGAGGCACCCGACGGCGCCCCCGGGCCCGGCGGGGACGCCGCCGGCCCGGTCGACCCGGAGACCGGCCGCCCCCGCCGCTTCGCCTACCCGCCGCAGCTGCTGGTCGTCGACGGCGGTCAGCCGCAGGTCGCCGCCGCCCGCCGGGCCCTCGACGAGCTCGGCATCGACGACGTCGCCCTCTGCGGCCTCGCCAAGCGGCTGGAGGAGGTCTGGCTGCCCGGCCAGGACGACCCGGTCGTGCTGCCGCGCACCAGCGAGGGCCTCTACCTGCTGCAGCGGGTGCGCGACGAGGCGCACCGCTTCGCCATCGCCTACCAGCGCTCCAAGCGCTCCAAGCGCCTCACCACCGGCGGGCTGGACGCGGTGCCCGGGCTCGGCGAGACCCGCCGCCAGGCACTGCTCAAGCACTTCGGCTCCCTCAAGCGGCTGCGGTCCGCCACCGTGGACGAGCTGTGCGAGGTGCCCGGGATCGGCCGCCGCACCGCGGAGACCGTTGCGGCCGCGTTGGCCTCCCGGCCACCTGCCGTCCTCGCGGTGAACACCGCCACCGGCGAGATCATTGACGACAGCGCCGACCCCGCAGGGGCCGGCGCGCCCCGGGAGACGCCATGACGGCCGATGACGCCCGTCGCCGCGCTGTCCCCGGCACCGCCCCCGCCGGTGGTGCCGGGAAGCACCGCCGGGTCCGGGGCGTTCTTCCGAAGCGAATCACCGAGAGCGGGGAACCGAAGTGAACGTGTCCGACGTGGGCGACAACGCACCGGAGCTGGTGATCATCTCCGGCATGTCCGGCGCCGGCCGGAGCACCGCGGCCAAGTGCCTGGAGGACCTGGGCTGGTTCGTGGTGGACAACCTGCCGCCCGCGCTGATCCCCACCATGGTGGACCTCGGCGCACGCTCGCAGGGCTCCGTGCCCCGGATCGGCGCCGTCGTCGACGTCCGCGGCCGCAGCTTCTTCGACGACCTGCTCACCTCGCTGGAGGAGCTGGAGAAGCGCGGCGTGCGGCTGCGCGTCGTCTTCCTGGACTCCTCGGACGAGGCGCTGGTGCGCCGCTTCGAGTCCGTCCGCCGTCCGCACCCGCTGCAGGGCGACGGCCGGATCGTCGACGGCATCGCCCAGGAGCGCGAGCTGCTGCGCGACCTGCGCGGCGAGGCCGACCTGGTGATCGACACCTCCAACCTCAACGTCCACCAGCTGCGCGCCAAGCTCGACGCCCAGTTCGCCGACAACGACGAGCCCGAGCTGCGCGCCACCGTGATGTCCTTCGGCTTCAAGTACGGCCTGCCGGTCGACGCCGACCTGGTGGTGGACTGCCGCTTCCTGCCGAACCCGCACTGGGTGCCGGAGCTGCGGGCCCACACCGGTACGGACAGCGACGTCGCCGACTACGTGTTCAAGCAGCCCGGTGCCCAGGAGTTCCTGGACGGTTACGCGGAGTTGCTGAGGATCGTGACCGAAGGGTATCGCCGGGAGGGCAAGCGCTACATGACTCTTGCCGTAGGCTGCACCGGTGGCAAGCACCGCAGCGTCGCCATGTCCGAGCGGCTGACCAGGCGTCTGATCGCGGACGGCGTCGAAACGGTGCTCGTCCACCGCGACATGGGCCGGGAGTGACCGGCCGGGGCTGACCCCGGCCGGGCGTCCCGGGCCCGCCCAAGGGAGCACGAGACAGGAACATGGGGTCGGTGTGACGGGATACTCGCCAGCACGGCAGTTCCAGCAGAGGTCTGGCGAGCGAGCCCCGGCCGGAAGCAGTCCGGCTGCCCAGAAGTCGCGCCCCGGGGCGCCCAGGATCACCGCGCTCGGCGGCGGCCAGGGGCTGTCCGCCTCGCTGTCCGCGCTGCGCCGGCTCACCAACGAGCTCACCGCCGTGGTCACCGTCGCCGACGACGGCGGCTCCAGCGGGCGGCTGCGCGCCGAGCTCGGCGTGCTGCCGCCGGGCGACCTGCGCAAGGCGCTCGCCGCGCTCTGCGGCGACGACGAGTGGGGCCGCACCTGGTCCGAGGTCATCCAGCAGCGCTTCACCGGTGACGGCGACCTCGGCGGGCACGCCGTCGGCAACCTGCTGATCGTCGCCCTCTGGGAGAAGCTCCGCGACCCGGTCGAGGCGCTCAACTGGGTGGGCCGGCTGCTCAACGTGCAGGGCCGGGTGCTGCCGATGTCGGCCGTCCCGCTGGAGATCAAGGCCGAGGTCCGCGGGCACGACCCGGCCCGTCCGCACGAGCTCACCGCCGTCCGCGGGCAGGCCGCCGTCGCCGTGACCCCCGGCACCGTGCAGTCGGTCCGGCTGCTGCCGGAGGAGCCGCCGGCCGTGCCGGAGGCCGTGGAGGCCGTGCTGGAGGCGGACTGGGTGGTGCTCGGCCCCGGCTCCTGGTTCACCAGCGTGCTGCCGCACCTGCTGGTGCCCGAGCTCGCCAAGGCGCTGGTCGAGACCCGCGCGCGCCGGCTGCTCACCCTGAACCTCGCCCCCCAGCCCGGGGAGACCGAGGGCTTCAGCCCGCAGCGGCACCTCGACGTGATCGCCGACCACGCGCCGGACCTCGAGGTCGACGCCGTGCTGGTCGACGAGCGGGCGGTCACCGGCGGGGCGTTCGGCCTCGCCGACCTGGCCGGGCTGGAGAAGGCCGCCGAGCGGATGGGCGCGGCCCTGGTGCTCGGGCGGGTCGCCCGGGCGGACGGGACCCCGCGACACGACCCGGAGCTCCTGGCGGCTGCGTACGACCGGATTTTCCGGACACATGGAAGGATCGGCCCATGGCGATGACTCCTGCGGTGAAGGACGAAATCTCCCGGCTCCCGGTCACCCGGGCCTGCTGCCGGAAGGCCGAGGTCTCGGCGATCCTGCGGTTCGCGGGCGGCCTGCACATCGTGAGCGGCCGGATCGTGATCGAGGCGGAGCTGGACACGGCCATCGCGGCCCGGCGCCTGCGCAAGGACCTGCTGGAGATCTTCGGGCACTCCTCGGACCTGGTCGTGATGGCCCCCGGCGGGCTGCGCCGCGGCAGCCGGTACGTGGTCCGCGTGGTCAAGGACGGCGAGCTGCTCGCCCGGCAGACCGGCCTGGTGGACGGGCGCGGGCGGCCGATCCGCGGCCTGCCGCCGGCCGTGGTGTCCGGTGCGACCTGCGACGCCGAGGCCGCCTGGCGCGGCGCCTTCCTGGCGCACGGCTCGCTCACCGAGCCCGGCCGCTCCTCCTCGCTGGAGATCACCTGCCCCGGCTCCGAGGCGGCGCTCGCCCTGGTCGGCGCGGCGCGCCGGCTCGGCATCCCGGCCAAGGCCCGCGAGGTCCGCGGCGTCGACCGGGTGGTCATCCGGGACGGTGACGCGATCGGTGCGCTGTTGACCCGGCTGGGGGCGCACGAGGCGGTGCTCGCCTGGGAGGAGCGCCGGATGCGGCGCGAGGTGCGCGCCACCGCGAACCGGCTCGCGAACTTCGACGACGCCAACCTGCGCCGCTCGGCGCGCGCGGCGGTCGCGGCGGGCGCGCGCGTGCAGCGCGCGCTGGAGATCCTGGGCGACGAGGTGCCCGAGCACCTGGCCGCCGCCGGCCAGCTGCGGATGCAGCACAAGCAGGCCTCGCTGGAGGAACTCGGTGCGCTCGCCGACCCGCCGCTGACGAAGGACGCGGTGGCCGGCCGGATCCGCCGCCTGCTGGCGATGGCCGACAAGCGCGCCGCGGAGCTCGGGCTGCCGAGCACCGAGGCCAACCTCACCGACGAGATGGCGCTCAGCTGACAATCCGTGTTTCGCCATTCGGACACATAAAGGGGCGCGGGGAACGGCGCGAATCGGAAGGCGCGACTGCGCACCAGCCGATTCGCGCCGTTCCCCGCGCCCCTTTATGCACGCCCGCCACAGGAGTTACTCGCGGGTAATCCGATGGGCGGTCCGCGCGGTGCCGGGCCGCTCCGGGCGGAGAGGCGATGTGCCCAGCGGAGCCGCGGGGAGGTAGGGTCATGGGTGGTCGGGGACATCCCATTTCAACCCCCGTCGGAATTCAGTCCGGCGTACCTAAGAGGAGATCGGTTCGTGACGATCCGGGTAGGCATCAACGGATTCGGCCGTATCGGCCGCAACTTCTTCCGTGCGGTTCAGGCTCAGGGCGCGGACATCGAGATCGTCGGTGTCAACGACCTGACCGACACGAAGACCCTCGCGCACCTGCTCAAGTACGACTCGATCCTCGGCACCCTGCAGTCCGAGGTCTCCCACACCGCCGACAGCATCACCGTGGACGGCAAGACCTTCAAGGTCGTCGCCGAGCGCGACCCCGCGAACCTCCCCTGGGGTGAGCTGGGCGTCGACGTCGTCATCGAGTCCACCGGTATCTTCACCAAGGCCGAGCTTGCAAAGAAGCACGTCACGGCCGGCGCGAAGAAGGTCATCATCTCGGCGCCCGCGACGGACGAAGACGTCACCATCGTCATGGGTGTCAACGACGACAAGTACGACCCGGCGAACCACACCGTCATCTCGAACGCCTCCTGCACCACCAACTGCGTCGCCCCCCTGGCGAAGGTGCTGAACGAGAACTTCGGGATCGTCAAGGGTCTGATGACCACCGTCCACGCGTTCACCAACGACCAGGTCACGCTGGACTTCCCGCACAAGGACCTGCGCCGTGCCCGTGCCGCGTCGCTGAACATCATCCCGACCTCGACGGGTGCCGCGAAGGCCACCGCCCTGGTCCTGCCCGAGCTCAAGGGCAAGCTCGACGGCACCTCGCTGCGCGTCCCGGTGCCGACCGGCTCGATCACCGACCTGGTCGTGACCCTGGAGCGCGAGGTCACCGTGGAGGAGGTCAACGCGGCCTTCCAGAAGGCGGCCGAGGGCGACCTCAAGGGCATCCTGCAGTACACCGAGGACCCGATCGTCTCCTCCGACATCGTGAACTCGCCGTTCTCCACGATCTTCGACTCCCTGATGACCATGGCCCAGGGCAACCAGGTCAAGGTCTTCGGCTGGTACGACAACGAGTGGGGCTACTCGAACCGTCTCGTCAACCTGACCACGCTCGTCGGCGGCCAGCTCTGACCCCTGCGCGGGAGCTGACGTGACGTGAGGTGCGGGGCCCGGAAGGCTGACGCCGTCCGGGCCCCCGCTTCGCGTCCCCACCCTCGCCCGTCGTGTCATCCGGTGGCCCGCCGCCGTGCCGCCGACACGCACCACCTTCCTCGGGAGACCCAAGACCGTGAAGACGATCGAAGACCTCCAGGTCGCCGGCAAGCGGGTGTTCGTCCGCGCCGACCTGAACGTGCCGCTGTCCGGCGGGACCATCACCGACGACGGCCGGATCCGCGCCGTCGCGCCGACCATCGCCAAGCTGGTGCAGGCCGGCGCCAAGGTGGTCGTCGCCTCGCACCTGGGCCGCCCGAAGGGCGAGCCCGACCCGCAGTACTCCCTCGCGCCGGTGGCCGTCCGCCTCGGCGAGATCCTCGGCGTCCCGGTGTCCTTCGCCACCGACACCGTGGGCGAGAGCGCGAAGGCCACCGTCGCCGCCCTGGCCGACGGCGAGGTCACGCTGCTGGAGAACCTGCGCTTCAACACGGGCGAGACCGCCAAGGACGACGCCGAGCGCGGCGCCTTCGCCGACGAGCTGGCCGGCCTGGCCGACGTGTACGTGGGCGACGGCTTCGGTGCGGTGCACCGCAAGCACGCCTCGGTGTACGACCTGCCGGCCCGCCTGCCGCACGCGGTCGGCGACCTGATCGCCACCGAGGTGGGGGTGCTGAAGCGCCTCACCGACGAGGTGGCCCGCCCGTACGTGGTGGTGCTCGGCGGTTCGAAGGTCTCCGACAAGGTCGGCGTGATCGAGAACCTGCTCGGCAAGGCCGACAAGATCCTCATCGGCGGCGGCATGATGTACACCTTCATCGCGGCCCAGGGCCACGGCGTCGGTGCCTCGCTGCTGCAGGAGGACCAGATCCCGGTCGTCCAGGACTACCTGAAGCGCGGCGCCGAGCAGGGCGTGGAGTTCGTGATCCCGGTGGACACCGCGGTGTCCGGTTCGTTCCCGGACGTCAAGGGCGGGGCCCCGGTGGAGGACTTCGCGGTGGTCGACGCGGACGCCATCCCGGACGGCGCGCTCGGCCTGGACATCGGCCCGCGGACGGCGCAGCTGTTCGCGGAGAAGATCGCCGACGCGAAGACCGTGTTCTGGAACGGCCCGATGGGCGTGTTCGAGCACCCGGCGTTCGCCGAGGGCACCCGGGTCGTGGCCCAGGGCCTGATCGACTCCGACGCGTTCACCGTGGTCGGCGGCGGCGACTCCGCCGCGGCCGTCCGCACCCTGGGCTTCGACGAGACGAAGTTCGGGCACATCTCGACCGGCGGTGGCGCAAGCCTCGAGTACCTGGAGGGCAAGACCCTCCCCGGTCTCGCCGCCCTGGAAGGCTGAGGAAGATGACTGAGCGCCTCCCGCTGATGGCGGGCAACTGGAAGATGAACCTCAACCACCTCGAGGCCATCCAGCACACCCAGAAGCTGGCCTTCGCGCTGGCCGACAAGGACTACGAGGCCGTCGAGGTCGCCGTGCTGACCCCGTTCACCGACCTGCGGTCGGTGCAGACGCTGGTCGACGGCGACAAGCTGAAGATCAAGTACGGCTCGCAGGACATCTCGCAGCACGACTCCGGTGCCTACACCGGTGAGATCTCCGGGCCGATGCTGGCCAAGCTGAAGGTCACCTACGCGGTGATCGGGCACTCGGAGCGCCGCCAGTACCACGGCGAGGACGAGGAGATCGTCAACGCCAAGGTGAAGGCCGCCTACCGCAGCGGGATCACCCCGATCCTGTGCATCGGCGAGCCGCTGGACGTCCGCAAGGCGGGCACCCACGTCGAGCACACCCTGGCGCAGCTGGACGGCGCCCTGGAGGGCGTGCCGGCCTCGGACGCGGAGACGGTCGTCGTCGCGTACGAGCCGGTCTGGGCGATCGGCACCGGCGAGGTGGCGACCCCGGAGGACGCCCAGGAGGTCTGCGGTGCGATCCGCGCCCGCCTGGCCGAGCTGTACGACGCCGAGCTGGCCGGCAAGGTCCGCATCCTGTACGGCGGTTCGGTGAAGTCCTCCAGCGCGGCCGGCCTGATGGCCAAGCCGGACATCGACGGCGGTCTGATCGGCGGTGCCTCGCTGGACGCCGAGGAGTTCGTCAAGATCGTGCGCTACCGCGAGCAGGCAGTAGGCTAACGCCGCCGCAGCAACGTAGGCTTTGGGGCCGGACCGCTTCCACGCGGCCCGGCCCCTTCGCCGAAGATACGAGAGAGTTGGTCCCGCCGTGGTTCTCGGGTTCTCGATTGCCCTGATCATCTTCAGCCTGCTGATGATCCTCCTGGTGCTGCTGCACAAGGGGAAGGGCGGCGGCCTGTCCGACATGTTCGGCGGTGGCGCGATGTCCACCGGCGGCGGCTCCGCGGTGGCCGAGCGGAACCTCGACCGCATCACGATCCTGGTGGGCATCGCCTGGTTCGCCTGCATCGTGGTGCTGAGCCTGCTGCTCAAGTACAAGTAGCCGACGTCCCGTCCGGCCCTCCGCGGGCCGGTCGCAGCCCGCTTCGGCAGGCGGTGGTGGCAGAGCTTTAACTCCCGCTTACACTAGGACGACTTCGCCACCGTCCGCACAGCCGCGGCCGGGCGGCACCAGCACGCAGGGAGTCCAACCGTGGCAAGTGGCAACGCCATCCGAGGAAGCAGAGTCGGCGCAGGCCCCATGGGCGAGGCGGAGCGCGGCGAGTCCGCCCCCCGTAACCGGATCTCCTTCTGGTGCGCGAACAAGCACGAGACGCGCCCCAGTTTCGCCGCCGAGGCGGCGATCCCGGAGACCTGGGACTGCCCGCGCTGCGGGTTCCCGGCAGGCCAGGACGAGCACAACCCTCCGGCCCCGGCCCGCAACGAGCCGTACAAGACCCACCTCGCGTACGTGCGCGAGCGCCGCACCGACGCCGACGGCGAGGCGATCCTCGCCGAGGCGCTGGCCAAGCTCCGCGGCGAGATCTGAGGGAGCGACACGAAGGGCGCCGCCGGTGACGGCGGCGCCCTTCGGGCTGTTCCGAGCGAGCCGTCCCCCGTACCACCGACTGGAGTGACCCCGTGCGCAAGCTGACCCACGCCGAGTTCCTGGGGATGCGCAGGTTCGACGCGCTCGACGGTCTGCGCGCCTTCGCCGCGGTGATCGTGGTGTTCTTCCACTTCGCCGGGCCGCGCGCGGCGTTCCTCTCCGGCTGGATCGGGGTGCACGTCTTCTTCGTGGTGTCCGGCTTCCTGATCACCACGCTGATGCTCCGCGAACGGGACCGGACCGGCCGGATATCCCTGCGCGACTTCTACCTGCGCCGGATCTTCCGCATCATGCCCCTCTACTACGTGGTGCTGGCGGCGACCGCGGTCACCCAGTACCACAACGGCCAGGGCTGGAAGCTGCTCCGCGGCCACCTGACGCACTACGCGACCTTCCTCAACGAGTACGACCTGGCCGCCGGCACGCCGTTCCTCCACTCCTGGACGATCGGCATCGAGCAGAAGTTCTACCTGGTCTGGCCGCTGGCGCTGATCCTGGCCGGCGCGGTCGCGCTCCGGCTGCGGATCCCGGTGGCGCTGCTCGGCATCGCGGTTCTGCTGGTGCCGTTCTCGGCGGCTTGGGAGTCGCTGGCCGTCCACTACACGGTGCTGATGACCGGCGCGCTGCTGGCCCTCGTCCTGCACAGCCGCCGCGGGTTCGCCCTGCTCGCCCCGCTGACCCATCCGGTGGCCGGGGCGGTGGTGGGCGCCGCGTTCCTGGTGCTGCACCTGTCGGTGCCCCGGCTCACCGCGGCCCTGCACGGCGAGCGCCACGTCGTCGTGGTCTACGGCGTGGGCGTGGCGCTGCTGCTGCCCTCGCTGCTCGGCCCGGGAGCCGGGCGCTGGCTGCTCTCCCGCCGTCCGCTGGTCTTCGTCGGCGAGCGCTCGTACGGCCTCTACCTGGTGCAGACGGTGGCAGCGTCCGCGGTCTTCGGCATGGCGCCGAAGCTGCACCACGGCTCGCCGGCCGCGGGCGTCGCGGTGGCGGTCGTCGCACTGTTCGCGGCGGACGTGTTGTACCACCGGGTCGAGCAGCCGATGATCGTCCTCGGCCGGAAGCTGATCAAGCGGCTGGACGCCCGCGGTGCCGCGGGCGGGCCGACCCCGCCCGCGCCGGAGGCCGGCCCGGCCGCCGAGGAGCGGGCGCCCGCCCCGGCCGCCGCCTGACGCCGGCCGCCGCCCGACCCCGTACGCACGTGCGCCCCGCCGGACAGGACGTCCGGCGGGGCGCATGCGTGTGCCGCGGGCCCGGTCAGGCCGAGGCGGGCGGGTACAGCTGGGGCGGCAGCTCGGACGCCGCGGAGCGGTCGAGCAGCCAGAGGGTCCGGGCGGTGCCGTACGCGCCGGAGGCGGGCGCCTGGAGCTCCCCGGGGCCGCGCAGGGCGAGGGAGACCGCCCCCGCCTTGTCCTCGCCGGCGGCGAGCAGCCAGACCTCGCGCGCCGCCCGGATCGCCGGGAGGGTGAGCGAGATCCGGGTGGGCGGCGGCTTCGGCGCCCCGCGGACGCCGATCACGGTCAGCTCCTTCTCCCGGACACCGGGGTGTTCCGGGAAGAGCGAGGCGACGTGGGTGTCCGGGCCGACGCCGAGCAGCAGCACGTCGAAGGCCGGCACCCCGGCGTGCTCGCCGGGCCCGGCGGCCCGGGCGAGCTCCTCGGCGTACCGGGCGGCGGCCGCCTCGACGTCCGAGCCGTCCGGGCCGTCCGAGGCCGGCATCTCGTGCACCCGGGCCGGGTCCAGCGGGACGCCGTCGAGCAGTTCGGCACGGGCCTGGACGGCGTTGCGGTCCGGGTCGCCGGCGGGGACGAAGCGCTCGTCGCCCCACCAGAGGTCGAGCCGCGCCCAGTCGACCGCGTCGCGCGCCGGGGAGGCGGCGATCGCGGCCAGCAGGGCGTTGCCGTTCCGCCCGCCCGTCAGCACCACCGAGGCGGTGCCGCGGGCGGACTGGGCGTCCACGATGCGGGTGATCAGCCGGGCCGCCGCGGCCTGCGCCATCAGCTCCTTGTCCCGGTGCACCACCAGCTGCGGGGTCGCCGCCGTCACGAGGTGCTCCGCTTGCGCGGGGCGGCCTTCTTGGCGGACGGCTTCTTCGGCGTCGGCTCGGCGTCCGTGGGCTCGGGACCGGCCGGCTCCGCGGCCGCAGGCTCGGCGTCCGGCAGCTTCGCGGTGACCCGGGCCGGCGCCGCGGCCTCGGCCGGGACGGCCTCGGACGACGGCGCGGGCTCCGCGGGCAGCTTCTCGCGCAGCCGGTCCACCGGGGTGCGGACGGCCGCCGCGTAGATGTCGTCCGGGTCGAGCCGGCGCAGCTCCTCCGCGATGAGCTCGGCGGTGTCGCGGCGCTTGAGCGCGACCATCCGGTCCGGCGAGCCGGGCATGGACAGCGTGCCCATCAGGCCGTCGGGACGGTCCAGGACGATCTCGCCGTCCTGGGTGCGCAGCCGGACGGCGGTGATGCCGGGGCCGCCGGTGACGATCCGCTCGACCGGCACCCGCAGCCGGTTGGTCATCCACAGGCCGAGCAGCTCGACGCTGGGGTTGTACGACTCGCCCTCGACGACCGCGCCGGTGATCGTGGCGGGCCGCTGGTCGAGCGCGGCGGCCAGCATGGAGCGCCAGCCGGTGATGCGGGTCCAGGCGAGGTCGGTGTCGCCGGGGGTGTAGCTGGCCGCCCGCTGGGCGAGCTGGCCGACCGGGGACTCGGCGGTGACCGCGTCGGTGATCCGGCGCTGGGCGAGCGCGCCGAGCGGGTCGTTCGCCGGGTGCAGCGGGGCGTTGTCCGGCCACCAGACGACGACCGGGGCGTCCGGCAGCAGCAGCGGCAGGACGACGGACTGGGCGTGCGCGGCGAGCTCGCCGTGCATGCGCAGGACGACCGTCTCGCCGGAGCCCGCGTCGCTGCCGACCAGGATCTCGGCGTCGAGGCGGGTCTCGGCCCGGGCGCGCGGCGAGCGCCCGGCCCGCTTGATGACCGCCAGGGTGCGCGAAGGGTGCTCGCGGGAGGCGTCGTTGGCGGCCTTGAGGGCGTCGTAGGCGCTGCCCTCGTCGGTCACGATCACCAGGGTCAGGACCATGCCGGCCGCGGTGGAGCCGCTGGCCCGGCGGGCGTCCATCAGCGCCGCGTTGATCCTGCTGGAGGTGGTGTGGGTCAGGTCGATCTTCATGGCCGGCGCCAGCTCCTGCCGTCTCGTGCGAGCATCTCGTCGGCCTCGATCGGGCCCCAGGTCCCGGCCGCGTACTGCGCGGGCTTGTCGTGGGCGTCCCAGTACTGCTCGATCGGGTCGAGGATCTGCCAGGAGAGCTCGACCTCCTGGTGCCGCGGGAAGAGGTTGGCGTCGCCGAGCAGCACGTCGAGGATCAGGCGCTCGTACGCCTCCGGGCTGGACTCGGTGAAGGACTCGCCGTAGGCGAAGTCCATCGTGACGTCGCGGACCTCCAGCGCGGTGCCGGGCACCTTGGAGCCGAACCGCACGGTGACGCCCTCGTCCGGCTGCACCCGGATGACCAGGGCGTTCTGCCCCAGCTCCTCGGTGGCGTAGGAGTCGAACGGCAGGTACGGGGCCCGCTGGAAGACGACCGCGATCTCGGTCACCCGGCGGCCGAGGCGCTTGCCCGTCCGCAGGTAGAACGGGACGCCGGCCCAGCGCCGGTTGTTGATCTCCAGCTTGATCGCCGCGTAGGTGTCGGTCTTGGACTCGGGGTTGATGCCGTCCTCGTCCAGGTAGCCGACGACCTCCTCGCCGCCCTGCCAGCCGGACGCGTACTGGCCGCGCACGGTGTGCTTGCCGAGGTCGGCGGGGAGCTTCACGGCGCTGAGCACCTTGAGCTTCTCGGCGACCAGGGCCTTGGGGTGGAAGGACGCGGGCTCCTCGATGGCGGTGAGCGCCATCAGCTGGAGCAGGTGGTTCTGGATGACGTCGCGGGCCGAGCCGATGCCGTCGTAGTAGCCGGCGCGGCCGCCGATGCCGATGTCCTCGGCCATGGTGATCTGCACGTGGTCGACGTACGACCGGTTCCAGATCGGCTCGAACATCTGGTTGGCGAAGCGGAGCGCCAGGATGTTCTGGACGGTCTCCTTGCCCAGGTAGTGGTCGATCCGGAAGACCTCGTCCCGGGGGAAGACCTCGTGGACGATCCGGTTCAGCTCCTGGGCGCTCTCCAGGTCGTGGCCGAACGGCTTCTCGATCACCGCGCGGCGCCAGGAGCCCTTCGGTGGGTCGGTCAGACCGTGCTTCTTGAGCTGCTGGACGACGGTGGGGAAGAACTTCGGCGGCACCGACAGGTAGAAGGCGAAGTTGCCGCCCGTGCCCTGGGCCCGGTCGAGGTCCTCGATGGTCTTCCGCAGGGTGTCGAAGGCCTCGTCGTCGCCGAAGTCGCCCTGGACGAACCGCATGCCCTTGGCGAGCTGCTGCCAGACCTCCTCGCGGAACTGCGTGCGCGCGTGCTCCTTGACCGCGTCGTGCACCTCCCGCGCGAAGTCCTCGTCCTCCCACTCGCGGCGGGCGAAGCCGACGAGCGAGAAGCCCGGCGGCAGCAGTCCGCGGTTGGCGAGGTCGTAGACGGCCGGCATGAGCTTCTTGCGCGACAGGTCGCCGGTCACGCCGAAGATCACCAGGCCGGAGGGCCCGGCGATCCTCGGCAGCCGGCGGTCCGCCGGATCGCGCAGCGGGTTGGAGGGCAGCAGGGGGTCACCCTGCCCGACCTCGGCCCCCTCGACATCGGGAAAAGCAGGGGTGTTGCTCACTGGTGTTGGCTCCGCTCTCCGTGCGCTTGGTCGTGAGCAGTCGTGTCAGTTCTGGTCGCCGTGCGCGGCGAGCGAGGCCGCGACCGTGTCCAGCAGTTCCTTCCAGGAAGCCTCGAACTTCTCGACGCCCTCGTCCTCCAGCAGCTGGACGACGTCGTCGTAGTCGACGCCGGCCGCGGCGACGGCGTCCATCACGGACTTGGCGTCGCCGTAGTTCGGGGTGATGGCGTCGCCGGTGACCACGCCGTGGTCGTCGGTGGCGTTGAGGGTGGCCTCCGGCATGGTGTTGACGGTGCCGGGGGCGGCCAGCTCGGTCACGTAGAGGGTGTCCGGCAGGTTCGGGTCCTTGACGCCGGTGGACGCCCAGAGCGGGCGCTGCGGCTTGGCGCCGGCGGCCTCCAGGGCCTTCCAGCGGTCCGAGCCGTCGCGCTTGGCGTCGACCGGGCCGAAGACCTCCTCGTACGCCTGGTAGGCGAGGCGGGCGTTGGCCACGCCGGCCTTGGAGCGCAGCTCCTTGGCGTCGCCGCCGATCTTGTCGAGGCGCTTGTCGATCTCGGTGTCCACGCGGGAGACGAAGAAGGAGGCGACCGACTCGATCTGCGAGAGGTCGAGGCCGGCGGCCTTGGCCTTCTCCAGGCCGGAGAGGTAGGCGTCCATCACGGCGCGGTACCGCTCGAGCGAGAAGATCAGCGTGACGTTGACGCTGATGCCCTTGGCGATGACCTCGGTGATGGCGGGCAGGCCGGCCTCGGTGGCGGGGATCTTGATGAACACGTTCGGGCGGTCCACCAGCCACCACAGCTGCTTGGCCTCGGCGATCGTGGCGGCGGTCTCGTGCGCCAGGCGCGGGTCGACCTCGATGGAGACCCGGCCGTCGCGGCCGTTCGAGGCGTCGTAGACCGGGCGCAGCACGTCGGCCGCGTCGCGGACGTCCGAGGTGGTGATCATGCGGACGGCCTCGTCCACGGTCACCTTGCGGACGGCCAGGTCGTTCAGCTGGCCGTCGTAGGCCGCGCTGCCGCCGCCGATGGCCTTCTGGAAGATGGTCGGGTTGGTGGTCACGCCGACGACGTGCTTCTCCTGCACCAGCTCGGCCAGGTTGCCGCTGTTGAGCCGCTCGCGGCTGAGGTCGTCCAGCCAGATCGCCACGCCTTCGTCGCTGAGGCGCTTCAGAGCGTCAGTCATGGTGCTACATCCTCTGTGTTTCGTACGTCTGCTGTGGGGTCGTCAGACAGGCCGGGTACCCGATGTGCGGTCGGACACCCGGCCTGGAGCGAAACTGCTAGCGGGAGACGGCCTCGACCGTGCGGAGCGAGGCGCGGGCGGCGTTGGCCACGGCGTCGGCGGTCAGGCCGAACTCCTGGAACAGCACCTTGTAGTCGGCGGAGGCACCGAAGTGCTCCAGGCTGATGATCCGGCCGGCGTCGCCGACCAGCTCGCGCCAGCCCTGGGCGATGCCCGCCTCGACCGAGACCCGGGCACGGACGTTCGGCGGCAGCACGCTGTCGCGGTATGCCTGGTCCTGCTCGTTGAACCACTCGATCGACGGCATCGAGACGACGCGGGTCGGGATGCCGTCCGCCTCCAGGGCCTCGCGGGCCTGGACGGCCAGCTGCACCTCGGAGCCGGTGCCGATCAGGATGACCTTCGGCGAGGCGCCCTCGGCCTCGGCCAGCACGTAGCCGCCCTTGGCCGCGCCCTCGGCGGAGCCGAACACCTCGCGGTCGTAGGTGGGAACGCCCTGGCGGGTGAGCGCCAGGCCGACCGGGCCGGGGTGGCTGGTCTGCCGCTCCAGGATCGTGCGCCAGACGACGGCGGTCTCGTTGGCGTCGCCGGGGCGGACGACCGCGAGGCCGGGGATGGCGCGCAGCGCGGCCAGGTGCTCGACCGGCTGGTGGGTCGGGCCGTCCTCGCCGAGGCCGATGGAGTCGTGCGTCCACACGTAGGTGACGGGCAGCTTCATCAGCGCGGCGAGGCGCACCGCCGGGCGCATGTAGTCGGAGAACACCAGGAAGGTGCCGCCGTAGATGCGGGTGCGGCCGTGCAGCGCGATGCCGTTCATGATCGCGCCCATGGCGTGCTCGCGGATGCCGAAGTGGATCGTCCGGCCGTACGGCGAGGCGGTCTTCAGCGGGTTGCTCGCCGGGAGGAAGGAGGAGTCCTCGTCGATGGTGGTGAGGTTGGACTCGGCGAGGTCCGCCGAACCGCCCCACAGCTCGGGGACGTGCTTGCCGACCGCCTTGAGGGTGTCGCCGGAGGCCTTGCGGGTCGCGACGTCCTTGCCGGCCGGGAAGACCGGGAGGGCCTTCTCCCAGCCGTCGGGCAGCTCGCCGATCTGGATCCGGTCGAACTCGGCGGCGCGCTCCGGGTTGGCCGCGCGCCACGCGTGGAAGGAGGCCTCCCACTCGGCGCGGGCGGCCTTGCCGCGCTGCACCACCTTGCGGGCGTGCTCGATGACCTGCTCGGTGACCTCGAAGGTCTTCTCCGGCGAGAAGCCGAGCACCTTCTTGGTGGCGGCGATCTCGGCGTCGCCGAGCGCGGAGCCGTGCGCCTTGGCGGTGTCCTGGGCGTTCGGGGCCGGCCAGGCGATGATGGTGCGCATCGCGATGATCGACGGGCGCTCGGTCTCGGCCTTGGCGGCGGCCAGCGCGGTGGCCAGCGCGTGCACGTCGACGTCGCCGTCGGACTTCGGCGTGATCCGCTGGACGTGCCAGCCGTACGCCTCGTAACGGGCGAGGACGTCCTCGGAGAAGGCCGTCTCGGTGTCGCCCTCGATGGAGATGTGGTTGTCGTCGTAGAGCGCGACGAGGTTGCCCAGCTTCTGGTGGCCGGCCAGCGAGGACGCCTCCGCGGAGATGCCCTCCTCCAGGTCGCCGTCGGAGACGATGGCCCAGATGGTGTGGTCGAAGGGGGACTCGCCCTCCGCGGCCTCCGGGTCGAACAGGCCGCGCTCGTAGCGGGCGGCCATCGCCATGCCCACCGCGTTGGCGACGCCCTGGCCGAGCGGACCGGTGGTCGTCTCGACACCCGCGGTGTGGCCGTGCTCGGGGTGGCCCGGGGTGCGGCTGCCCGCGACCCGGAAGGCCTTCAGGTCGTCCAGGGACAGACCGTAGCCCGAGAGGTAGAGCTGGGTGTAGAGAGTCAGCGACGTGTGCCCGGGGGAGAGGACGAAGCGGTCGCGGCCGACCCAGGCGGGGTCGGTCGGGTCGTGCCGCAGGAAGCGCTGGAAGATCACGTATGCAGCCGGGGCCAGCGACATCGCGGTGCCGGGATGCCCGTTGCCCACCTTCTGCACGGCATCCATCGCGAGGACGCGGGCCGTGTCGACGGTCCGCTGGTCCAGTTCGGTCCATTCGAATGCGTTCGTCGGCGTGGTGCTCACCCTGTCTCAGGGCTCCTTCCTGGTGGTGAAGAGTGACCCCGTGAAGGGGACCGGTCGGCCACGTCGCTGTGGTCCTGACGTTCGCTGGTGCCGGTCACGGAGGGTTGATCCCGCTTCTCTGTGCGAGCCTACCGCTCACAAGGGGCCTCACCTTGCGTGCCGGGGCAACCGGGGTGGCGCTATCGGCATTCCCGAAGGGCTTCGCGGGCTCCGTCCTACCCTCACCCGGACGCGAACGGTCCGCTCGTCCGAGGGGCAAGACGGGCGGGCCGCGCCCGTCCGGTGCGAGCTGCGGCGATTCACCCGCGGGTGTGCGGCTCCGGCTCGCCGGGGCACCCCGGGGCGGGACGGGACATATGGAGCGTCTAAGGTGGCGTGGTACGCGCAGCGCGGACGCACCGGAGCCCACGGGCCCAGAGGACGCCTGTGGAAGTTCATCGTGAGTTGGGGTGTTCGTGACCGCCGTCGAATCCCGCCCCGCCGGGGCGGTCGGGGCGACGCCTGCGCACCGGCCGTTCGGGGCCCGTGTCGGCGCATTCGTCGCACTGACCAAGCCGCGGATCATCGAGCTGCTGCTGATCACCACCGTCCCGGTGATGTTCCTGGCGCAGCACGGTGTACCCGACCCGTGGCTGGTCGTCGAGGTCGTGGTCGGCGGCTACCTCTCCGCGGGTGGCGCCAACGCCCTCAACATGTACATCGACCGCGACATCGACGCGGTGATGTCCCGCACCGAGCGGCGGCCGATCGTCACCGGCATGGTGTCCCCGCGCGAGGCGCTGGTCTTCGGCATCGCGCTGGCGATCGGCTCGACCCTCTGGCTGGGCCTGCTGGTCAACGCGCTCTCCTCGGCGCTGGCGCTGGCCGCGCTGCTGTTCTACGTCTTCGTCTACACCCTCGGCCTGAAGCGCCGCACGGCCCAGAACATCGTCTGGGGCGGCATCGCCGGCTGCATGCCGGTGTTCGTGGGCTGGGCGGCGGTGACGAACTCGCTCTCCTGGTCCGCGCTGGTGCTCTTCCTGGTGATCTTCTTCTGGACGCCGCCGCACTACTGGCCGCTGTCGATGAAGGTCCGCGAGGACTACGCCAAGGCCGGCGTGCCGATGCTCCCCGTCATCAAGGGCAACCTGGCCGTCGCCCGGCAGATCGTCGCCTACTCCTGGGTGATGGTCGCCGTCTCGCTGTCCCTGTGGCCGCTCGGCCACACCAGCTGGCTGTACCCGGTCTCCGCGGTGCTGCTCGGCGGGTTCTGGCTGAAGGAGGCGCACGGCCTGCACGCCCGCGCCAAGGCCGGGGTCGTCGGCGCCAAGCTCAAGGAGATGCGCCTCTTCCACTGGTCCATCACCTACCTGACCCTGCTCTTCGTGGTCATCGCGGTGGACCCGTTCGTCAAGTGACGGCGAGCGCCTGACACCGACCGGAGCCCCGGGGCCTGCGCCCCGGGGCTCCGCCGTTCCCGCCGTTCCCGTCGCTTCCTGTCGCGCTCGTGCGGCTAGCGGCCGAGGACGGCCATCGCGGCGTTGTGCCCGGGGATCCCGCTGACCCCGCCGCCGCGCACCGCGCCGGCGCCGCAGAGCAGCACGTTCGGGTGGGCGGTGGCGACGCCCCAGCGGTCGGCCGGGTCCTCGCCCCAGGGGAAGGCCAGCTCGCGGTGGAAGATGTTGCCGCCCGGCAGGCCCAGGTCGGCCTCCAGGTCCAGCGGACTCTTCGCCTCGATGCAGGGCCGGCCCTCGCCGTCCACCGCCAGGCAGTCGGCCAGCGGCTCGTCCAGGCACTCCTGCAACGGTGCGAGCACCGCCTCCAGCGCCGCCGCCCGGGCCTTCTCCGGGTCGTCGGCGAACAGCCGGGCCGGCTGGTGCACCCCGAACAGGGTGAGGGTGTGGAAGCCCTGCGCGGCGAGCTCCGGGCCCAGGATCGACGGGTCGGTCAGCGAGTGGCAGTAGATCTCGGACGGCGCCGGCGCGGGCGTCCGGCCCTCGGCGGCCTGCCGGTAGGCGGTCTCCAGCTCGGTGTACGACTCCGCCAGGTGCAGGGTGCCGGCGAAGGCGTCCCGCGGGTCCACCGCGGTGTCCCTCAGCCGGGGCAGCCGGCGCAGCAGCATGTTGACCTTCAGCTGGGAGCCCTCCGGGGCGGGCTCCGGCGGCGCCTCGCCGAGCAGCCGGGCGAGGGTCTGCGGGGCGGCGTTGCACAGCACCGTCCCGGTGCCCACCCGGTGCTCGCGGCCGTCGTGCCGGAAGGCGACCTCGGCGGCGCCGCCGGCGGTGCCCGGGTCGATCGCGGTGACCTCGCAGCCGGTGCGGATCTCGGCGCCGGCCGCCCGGGCCGCGTCCGCCAGCGCGTCGGTGAGCGCACCCATGCCGCCCACCGGCACGTTCCAGTCGCCGGTGCCGCCGCCGATCACGTGGTAGAGGAAGCAGCGGTTCTGCGCCAGCCCCGGGTCGTGGGCGTGGGTGAAGGTGCCGATCAGGGCGTCGGTGAGGACCACGCCGCGGACGAGGTCGTCGGCGAAGGCGCCCTCCACGGCCTCGCCGATCGGCCGCTCGAACAGCGCCTCCCAGGCGGCCGGGTCGTCGATCCGCCGCCGCAGCTCCGCGCGGGTGGGCAGCGGCTCGGTGAGGGACGGGAAGACCCGCTCGGCGACCCGGGTGGTCCGCCCGTAGAACTCCTGCCAGGCCGCGTACTCCCGGTCGGAGCCGGTCAGGGCGCGGAAGGACGCGGCGGTGCGGGAGTCGTCCGCCCGGTCCACCAGCAGCCCGGTCGGGCGTTCGCCGCGCACGGCCGGCGTGTACGAGGAGATCCGCCGGGGCCGCACCGCGAAGTGCAGCCCCAGCTCGTCGACGATCTTCTGCGGCAGCAGGCTCACCAGGTACGAGTACCGGGAGAGCCGGGCGGCGACGCCGGGGAAGGCCTCGGTGGAGACCGCGGCCCCGCCGGTGCGGCCGAGCCGCTCCAGCACCAGCACGCTGCGGCCGGCCCGGGCCAGGTAGGCGGCGGCCACCAGGCCGTTGTGGCCGCCGCCGACCACGACGACGTCGTAGCGGCCGCGGACGGGAGAATCGGGCGTGTTCGCGTCACCTCGGGAGGGCTGCATGCGGCAGGTCTACCAGAGGCGGTGCGGGGCGGCCAGGGTACGGACAGGAGTGTCGGGCGGCTGCGCCGGTGTCAGCGCGGCGGGAGCTCGCTCGGGCCGACGTGCCCGTCCAGCCAGTCCTTGAGCGGGCGGGAGGCGCGCAGGAAGCCGGCGATCCGCTCGTACGCCTGCGCGGTGCCCAGCCAGGCGGCGGGCTCCCACTCCTGCCAGGCGATCAGGCCCTTGTTCCGCAGCAGCCCGATCCGCGGATGGTCCTTGGGGTAGCCGCGCGGCGCCGACTTCAGCGGGTCCCGGCCGACCACCGAGGGCCCGGCCTCCTCGACCGAGGCGATCACCCGCTCCAGCTCGGCGCCGGTGACGTCCTCCGCGACCGCCTCCCGGTAGCGGCGCAGCTGGTCCGTCGCCAGCTGGTACATGCCGTTGCCGCAGGCCAGGCCGTCCGCCGAGAGCTGGATGTAGCCGCCGGCCTCCAGGAAGGCGCCGATGTGCGTCTTGTACGGCGACTTGTCGGCGCTGAACCGGACGTCGCGGTTGGGACGGAAGATCTTCCCCGGGCCGAACTCGTCCTCCAGGGCGTCCAGCAGGTCGGCCGTAGGGGCCCGGACGGACTGCTCGTAGCGGTCCTTGTGCGCCGTCCAGAAGGTCTTGGAGTTGTCGGCCTCCAGCTGCTCGTAGAACTCGAGCGCCTCGGCCGGCCAGCCATCGAAGGTCATCCCGCCAGGGTAGGGGGCCGGTGTGGCCCGCCGCACACCTCGCCGCCGTCGCCACGCGTTCTACCGCTCGGTAGCATGCGGGCATGACCAGCGCAGAGACCGCCACCCCCACCGCGCAGGACGCGCGCGCCGAGCGGCGCGCCAAGCGCATCGCCAAGCACATCACCGCTTTCACCGCCCAGCACGGCGGCAGCGCGGACGGCGTCGTCGAGTACGTCGGCCGCACCGCCACCCGGATCGTGCTCGTCGGCGCGGACGGAACCTGGGGCGACCAGGTCGCCCCGACCTACGCCATCGGGCAGCGAGCGGCGCAGCTCGCCGGCGTCACCCTGCACGACACCTTCGAGGGCGAGCTCGGCCTGAAGGTGAAGACCGGTGCCTACGAGTGGAAGCGGATGGCCGGCATCCAGATCTGAGGCCTGCGGAGAACCGCTCAGGGGCGCGGGGACCGCGCGAATCGGAAGGCCACGGTCGGCCTCTTCCGGTCTCGCGCAGTTCCCCGCGCCCCTGACGTGCGTCCGCGTCAGCTCGCGGGCACCAGCTGGGCGGGGACGGGGGCCGGGTCGGTGGCGGGGCGGGTGCGCAGGGCCAGCGGGGTGCGGAGGGCGGCGGCCCAGGTGAGGGCGGCGCCCAGCATGTGCAGGCCGACCATGATCTCGGGGGCGTCGGTGAAGTACTGGACGAAGCCGAGGACGCCCTGCAGCAGCAGCACGACCAGCAGGTCCCGGACCCGCGCCCGGGCCGCCGGCGGGGCCTTCACCGCGGCGAGCACGAACACCGCCGCCAGCGTCAGGCCGATCGACAGGAAGGCCAGGTCGGCGTGGGCCTGGGCGAGGCGGTCGTAGTCGACCGGGATGCGCCAGACGTCGCTGGAGGAGCCGGGGTGGTGGCCCGCGCCGGTGACCAGGGTGCCGGCCGCGACCAGCAGGCCGACCACGGTGACGAGGACGTACGACAGCTGCTGCAGCGGCCGCGGCACCAGGAGTTCGGGGGCGCCGTCGCCCTCCGCGGTGCGCTCCCACATCAGCACGGCGACCCAGACCAGGCCCATCGCGGCGACCATGTGCACCGCCACCACGTACGGGTTCAGGCCGGTGAGCACGGTGATGCCGCCGATCACGGCGTTGCTCATGACCAGCCAGAACTGCGCCCAGCCGAGCCGGGTGAGCGAGCGGCGCCACGGCGTGGCGCAGCGCGCGGCCAGGGTGGCCCAGGCGATCGCCGCGCACAGCACGTAGGTGAGCATCCGGTTGGTGAACTCGATGACGCCGTGGATGCCCATCTCGGGCGTCGGCGTGATGCTCTCGCCGGTGCAGCGCGGCCAGGTGGTGCAGCCGAGGCCGGAGGCGGTGAGCCGTACGGCGCCGCCGGTGAGCACGATGACCACGCTCATCACCAGGGCGGACAGCGCCGCCCGGCGGACGGTCGCGGCCGTCGGGTGCCAGCGGTCGGCGAGGAGTGCGGTGGGGGTGAACACCGCTTCATCCTAGATTGCCCTTATCCGATCACCGACCGCGGCCCGGTCGCGGGCCGCCCGTGCGGGCCGGCGCGCGACCGGGCCGCGGTCGTCAG
The DNA here is from genome assembly GCF_040702125.1 of Kitasatospora sp. NPDC085895. Lineage (NCBI taxonomy): Bacteria > Bacillati > Actinomycetota > Actinomycetes > Kitasatosporales > Streptomycetaceae > Kitasatospora > Kitasatospora sp. NPDC085895. Next base: position 134,077 of record NZ_JBFBJY010000006.1, read on the forward strand.
GCTGCGGCCCGCCGTTTTCCGCGGACCTTGCGGGGATACGGGAAGAGCCGTGGCGAGCGTTTCGCCGCGACGTCCTCGATCCAGCCGAAGCCGAGGACGAACAACCCGATCAGCGGGATCGCCGCGAAGAGCTGCGGATAGGGGCTGCCGAGCACCGAACCCCAGTTGTCGGCGAGGTAGTCGACCCGCCAGAGCTGGTCGATCACCGGGACGGACAGCTCCAGGGCGAGCGTGTGCCAGAGGTAGACGCTGACGGCCCGGGCGTTCAGCAGGCTGATGATGCCGTTGAACGGTTCCAGGCGTCGCGGCCACTGCTCCCACGAGGGGCTGAGGTGGAGCAGCAGCAGCACGTAGCCGAAGGACCAGACGGCCTGGGCGATCGGCACGCCCTCCAGGTCGCCGACGTCGGTCGGGTCGAGCACCGGCCGGCTGACGTACCACCAGTACCCGGCGACCATGATCATCGGCGCCACCGAGGGGGCGACGTACTGCGGGAGCTTCTTGAGCAGGCCCTCGTTGTGGGCCATGCCGAGGATCCAGCAGGAGCCGAAGATCGTGAAGTCGGACCAGGTCTCCCAGATCCGGCCGTCCTCCGGGAGCAGGCCGGAGAAGAAGGTCAGCACCAGCGGGGTGAGCACCGTCACCAGCGGGAAGCGGCGCAGCGCGCGCAGCATCAGCGGCGACAGCAGCACGTACCAGAGGTAGGCGCGCAGGTACCAGAGCGGGACGCCGACCTGGGTGCCCCAGCTGTCCTCCATGAGCCCGAAGCCCGGCAGGTCCCCCTGGGGGTAGGGCGGGGTGCTGATCGGCAGGATCCAGAAGGCGAGCTTGCCCCACCACCAGTTCGGGTGGCCCTCGGCGTCGGGGCCCCAGCCGTCCAGGATCCACAGGGTCATCACCACGACGCCGAACAGCCACATCGGCGGCAGCAGGCGGCGCAGTCGGCCGCGGATGACGGTCAGCGCGGGCCGCTTCAGCGAACGGGCCATCAGCGAGCCGGCCAGCGCGAACATCACGCCCATGGACGGGAAGACCAGCGGCAGCCAGGCCCAGCTGAAGTTGTGGTACAGCACGACGCGGACGAGGGCCAGGCCGCGCAGCATGTCGAGGTAGCGGTCGCGGCCGCCGCCGGAGCGGGCGGGCTTCTGCTCGGGGGCGGCCTCCTCCTCGTCCTCCGCGGGGGTGCCCGGCGGCCGGGCGTACTGGGCGTCGAAGGCCTTGGCGAGCGCGGCGAGCTCGTCCGGGACGCGGAGCTTGAGGGTCTCCTCGTGCCGGGGCAGGGTGCTGCGGCCCGTGTCGGGCGGGGCCGTCCAGCCGGCCTCGGCGGCCCGGTCGTGCGCGGGCCCGTCGAAGGACGGCCGCTCGGCGGTGCGCTGTGCGGTCGCCGGACCGGGCTGGGGACGGCCGGGCGCCGAGGACTCGGGCGAGCGGCGCTGCGGGGGCAGGCCGCCGCGGCCGCCGGGCGGCGGGGGAACGCGCAGGGCCATGGTCTCGTCGGGGGAGAAGCCGCTCCGGGGTGCGGACGCGGGGTGCTCCCCGCCGCCCGGACGCTCGGCGGCACGGGGCCGCGGCCGACCGGTGCCGTCGGCCGGGCCCTGCGGGCGGCGGCCGCCGCCCGGCCCCTGCGCGCCCGGACGGCCCGGGCCGTCCGGGCGCGGCATGCCGCCGGGACGGCCGGCCGGACCGAGGTCGCGGCCGGCACCGGGGTCGCGGGGGACGCCGGGCGGGGGCCCCGACGGCGCACCCGGCCGACCCTGCGCGGTCGGGCGGTCGGTGCCCTCGGCGGGCTGCGGCTGGGGGCGCTTGCGCGGGGTGAAGAAGCTGTCGGCGGGCTCGGTCGGCTCGGACACGCTCAGACCTCCACGATCGGGGCGGAGACCTCGCCGGTTCGCGGCGCCGTGGACTGCAGCGCGAGGTCGGGGTGGGTGAAGGTGCGCAGGCCGGTCCCGTGGCCTCCGTCGGAGCCGAGCACGAGGGCGGGGCCGGGGGTCCGGTGGCTGACCGGCCCGGCGTGGAACACCTCGCCGGTCGCCGTGCCGCCGAGCACCGTCGGGCCGAGCGGGCGGACCGCGGGGGCCGCCGGCAGGAGGAGGCCCGGCGGCGGGGCGGCGGGGCGGCGGGAGCGGTGGACCGACTGCCGACGGGGCTGACTGCGGGACAAGGGCTTTCCTGGTGGGCCGGTACGGGGCGACGGACGGCGGTGCGCCGGCTCAGTGGCCGACGGAGCCGGTGGTCGCGGTGACGCCGGTCGTGCCGGTCCTGGTGGTGGTGCCGGTCTTCGTCGCGGTACCGGGCTTGGCGGAGGTCTTGGTGCCGGCCGGGTGCGAAGCGGTGGCCTTGGCGGTGCCGGACTTGGACGCGGAGGCGCTCGGCTTGCCGGACGCGCCGGCGTGGCCGATCTGCGTGGCCTTGCCGGACGCGGTGGGCGAGGGGGCGGCGGTCACGGAGGGCTGGGGCTGCGGACTCGGCACGGCGGTGGACGAGGCGAGCGAGTCGGGCAGCTCCAGCGGAGGGGCCTGGGCGACCGCGCCGAAGAGGCTGACCACCATGGCCACGGCGAAGAGCAGGCCGCTGCCGCCGACCAGCCAGCCCAGGTGTCGCAGACGGCGGCCGCGGGTCCCGGACTCGTCCACGAAGACCGGCGCCGGTTCGGCTTCGGCGGGTATGCCGCTCCGGTCGTCGGTCCGGGGTTGGGAGATCGACATCGGGATCCGGGCCTTCCAGGGTCAGGCGGGCAGGCAGAACCGCCGAGCCAGACCGTAGTGCACCCGGTCGACCTGAATCAGTGTCAATGTCCGATGTGGGGAGATATGCGGTGAGCTTGTGACCGGATCGAGACGTGCGGCGCGCGCCTCCGGTGCGGATCGGACCGCCTCGGAGGGGGCGCGGGCGTGCGCGGTTCCGGGCATCCGGCACTGCGCGTGGGAAAGCGGGCAATCGGGGGCACTCCGCCCATTGGTCTTGACCAATGTCCCGGCGGGTCGGGAGAGTGCGCAGTGATCACTCCCACTCTCTCCGCGGAGCCCCCCTTCCCATGCGCATGTCCCGACCCGCCGCCGCCCTGGCGCTCGGCGGTTCCCTCGCCCTCGGTGCCCTCGCCGTCCCGGCCGCGCACGCCGCCCCGGCCGGCAGCACCTGCCGGAGCCTCGGCACGGCCACCCTCTACGGCGAGTTCGTCGAGGGCGACGACACCCACTCGCCGGACGCCGAGGGCGCGGTCGCGGTCGGTGGCAACGCCGACTTCCGCGGCGGCTTCTCGGTCGGCAACGAGCTGACCGACGCCCAGGTCACCGCCCTGCCCGGCGGCAACACCCTGGTCGTGGCCGGCGGCATCAGGGGCGACGTCCAGGTCATGAAGGGCAACGGCGTGTACGGCGGCACCCTCGCCGGCACCGCCGAGGCCCACCACGGCAAGGTGGTGCACGGCGCCTCGCCGATCGACTTCGCCGCCGAGTTCGCGAAGCTGCGCGCGGTCTCCGCCGACCTGGCGAAGCTGACCACCCCCGGCGCCGTGATCAAGGCCGCCGGCGGCACCCTGACCCTCACCGGCACCGACGCCGGCCTCAACGCCTTCGTCGTGACGGCCGCGCAGCTCCAGGGCGCCAAGGAGGTCCACCTGCACGTGCCGGCCGGCGCGGTCACCGTGGTCAGCGTCACCGGAGACGGCTACGACCAGGCGGCGGCGCACACCAGCGGCTTCTTCCTGTGGGACGCGGCCGCCGGGAGGTACGTCCTGGACGACAAGACGCAGTCCGCCTCCGGCGGCGCCGTCCGGGCCCGACTGCTGTGGAACTTCCCGACCGCCACCGAGGTCGTCAAGAACAGCGGCAACGCCTGGCCCGGCAGCGTGCTCGCGCCCGACGCCCACGTCGACCTCGGCTCCGGCGGCCCGGTCAACGGCTCGGTGATCGCCAAGTCGCTCAAGGGCAGCGGCGGGGCCGAGACCCACCACTACCCGTTCGAGGGCTGCCTGCCGGGCACCGACACCCCGAAGCCCACGCCCTCCGGCTCCACCCCGCCCGTCACCACCGGCGGCTCCACCGGCACGACCGGCACCACGGGCGGCACGACCACCACCGGCGGCACGGCCGGCACCACCGGCGGCGGCAGCCCGTCCCCGACGCCCTCCGGCTCCGCCCCGGCGACCCCGCCCGCCACGACCGGCTCCACCACCGGCGGCCTCGCCCTCACCGGCGCCGACGGCGTGATCCCGCTGGCGGTCGGCGGCGCCCTGGTGCTCGCCGCGGGCGGCGGCATCGTCCTCGCGGTGCGCCGGCGCCGCGCCTGACCGGCCCCGGACGCGGCGGTGCCCCCGCACCCGAGGGGTACGGGGGCACCGCCGCGCCGGGACTCACTCCCAGCGGAAGAACCGCGCCGCCGCGGCCAGCCCGAGCACCGACCAGACGGCCAGCACCCCGAGGTCCGACCAGGGCACCCCGGCGCCGTACTGCAGCACCGAGCGCAGCCCGTCCGAGAGCGCGCTGATCGGCAGCAGCTCCAGCACCGGGCGGACGGCCTCCGGGAAGCGCGACAGCGGCACCACCACGCCGCCGATCAGCAGCAGCAGGACGAAGACCAGGTTCGCGCCGGCCAGGGTGGCCTCGGCCTTCAGCGTGCCGGCCATCAGCAGACCCAGGCCCGAGAAGGCGGCGGTGCCGAGCACCAGCAGCCCGGCGACGGCGAGCGGGCTGCCCTGCGGCGACCAGCCCAGCGCCAGCGCGATCGCCGTCAGCAGCGCCACCTGCAGCACTTCGGTCACCAGCACGCAGCCGGTCTTCGCGGTGAGCAGCGCCCAGCGCGGCAGCGGCGTCGCGCCGAGCCGCTTCAGCACGCCGTAGCGCCGCTCGAAGCCGGTGGCGATCGCCTGGCCGGTGAAGGCGGTGGACATCACCGCGAGCGCCAGCAGGCCCGGCGCCAGGAAGTCGACCCGCTTGCCGGGGCCGTCCGCGGCGACGATGTCCACCGCGCTGAACAGCACCAGCAGCACGGTCGGGATGATCACCGTCAGCAGCAGCTGCTCGCCGTTGCGCAGCAGCATCCGGGTCTCCAGCGCGGTCTGCGCCAGCAGCATCCGGCCGACCGGGGCGGCGCCCGGCCGCGGCGAGTGGTCGGTCACGAGCGCAGCTCCCGTCCGGTGAGTTCCAGGAAGACGTCCTCCAGGCTGCGCCGTCCGACGGCCAGCCCCTCCGGCATCACGCCGGCCTCTGCGCACCAGGCGGTGACGGCGGCGAGCAGCTTCGGGTCGACCGGGGCGTCCACCCGGTACGCGCCGGGGGCGTGCTCGACGGCGACCGCGCCGGCCGGCAGCACGGCCCGCAGGCCGGCCAGGTCGAGCCCGCCCGGCGCGCCGAAGCGCACCCCGGCCTCGGCGCGGCAGAGCTCCTCGGGGGTGCCGGTGGCGACGACCCTGCCGTGGTCGACGATGGCGACCTCGTCGGCGAGCTCCTCGGCCTCGTCCATGTGGTGGGTGGTGACCACCACGGTGACGCCGTCGGCCCGCAGCTCGCGGACCAGCTCCCAGGTGGCGCGGCGGGCCTGCGGGTCCAGGCCGGCGGTGGGCTCGTCCAGGAAGACCAGCTCGGGGCGGCCGACCACGGCCATGGCGAGGGCGAGTCGCTGCTGCTGGCCGCCGGAGAGCCGGCGGTAGGCGGTGCGGCCGCAGGAGCCGAGGCCGAGGCGCTCGACCAGGGCGTCCACGTCCAGCGGGTCGGCGTACAGCTTGGCGGTGTGCCGGAGCATCTCGACGGCGCGGGCGCCCGGGTAGACGCCGCCGGCCTGCAGCATCACGCCGATCCGCGGGCGCAGGGCGGCGCCGTCGGCGACCGGGTCGAGGCCGAGCACCCGGACGGTGCCCGCGTCGGCGCGGCGGTAGCCCTCGCAGATCTCGATCGTGGTGGTCTTGCCGGCGCCGTTGGGGCCGAGCACGGCGGTGACGGTGCCGCGGGCGATGGTGAGGTCGAGGCCGTCCACGGCCGTCTTCTCGCCGTACCGTTTGACCAGCCCGGCCACCTCTACGGCGGGTTCGAGTCGCATACCGGCGAGTGTAAGAGGCGGCCGGCCCGGCCCCGGACACCGGGCCGCCGACCCCGTCCACGCAGGTCAGGTAAGCCTTACCTGCGTGATTGAGGACACCGCTGAGGCGTGGATCACGGCTTGTTCCCCCGGAACGAATTACGCAACAATGGTGTTGTGAAAAACATGCGCGAGCACCTGGCACAGGACGGGGCGGCCGAGACGGCCCCCGGCTGCGCCGTGCCCGCGACGGCTGCGGAGGTCCTGCTGGAGGGCCATCGGGCGACCCGGGACCGGGTCGCCCGCTCGATCCTCGACCACGGCCCGTCCTCCGCCGCCGACCTGGCCAGCCGCCTCGGCCTGACCGCCGCCGCCGTCCGCCGCCACCTCGACTCGCTGGCCGCCGCCGGCCTGGTCGAGTCCCGTGAGCAGCGGGTCTACGGCAGCCGCGGCCGCGGCCGCCCGGCGAAGGTGTTCGCCCTCACCGAGTCCGGCCGGGACGCCTTCTACCAGGCGTACGACCAGATCGCCGCCGACGCCCTGCGCTGGATCTCGGAGTCGGTGGGCGGCGGCAAGGCGGGCGAGGAGGCGGTCGCCGCCTTCGCCCGGGCCCGCTTCGCCAAGCAGGGCCAGAAGTACCTGAGCAGCGTGGAGCAGGCGGCGGCCGGCCACCGCGCCGAGGCGCTGGCCGAGGCGCTGAGCGCCGACGGGTACGCTGCCACGGTGCGGCGTGTGCCCTCCGCCGCGGCCGCGAAGGCCCCGGCGGGCGCCCAGCTCTGCCAGCACCACTGCCCGGTCGCGCACATCGCCGAGCAGTTCCCGCAGCTCTGCGAGGCCGAGACCGAGGTCTTCTCGCAGCTCCTGGGCACCCATGTGCAACGGCTGGCCACGATCGCCCACGGCGACGGGGTCTGCACCACCTATGTGCCGGCATCCGGTGCCGCACCGTCGTCCGCCGAGCGGGCGCCCGGTGCCGTGCCGACTGCCGGTACGTCCCCCAATGAAACGGCTCGTCCGCGCGGAGGAAATTCGCATGACTGACATCGCACACCCCGAGCTCGAGGGCCTGGGCACCTACGAGTACGGCTGGGCCGACTCCGACGAGGCCGGCGCGGTCGCCAAGCGCGGTCTCAGCGAGGAGGTCGTGCGCGACATCTCGGCGAAGAAGAACGAGTCCGAGTGGATGCTCAACCTGCGTCTCAAGGGCCTGAAGCTCTTCGGCAAGAAGCCCATGCCGACCTGGGGCTCCGACCTGTCGGGCATCGACTTCGACAACATCAAGTACTTCGTGCGCTCGACCGAGAAGCAGGCCGAGTCCTGGGAGGACCTGCCCGCCGACATCAAGGCGACGTACGACAAGCTGGGCATCCCGGAGGCGGAGAAGCAGCGCCTGGTCGCCGGTGTCGCGGCGCAGTACGAGTCCGAGGTCGTGTACCACCAGATCCGCGAGGACCTGGAGCAGCAGGGCGTCATCTTCCTGGACACCGACACCGCGCTGCGCGAGCACCCGGAGCTCTTCAAGGAGTACTTCGGCACCGTCATCCCCGCGGGTGACAACAAGTTCGCCGCGCTGAACACGGCGGTGTGGTCCGGCGGCTCGTTCATCTACGTGCCGAAGGGCGTGCACGTCGACATCCCGCTGCAGGCCTACTTCCGGATCAACACCGAGAACATGGGCCAGTTCGAGCGGACGCTGATCATCGTCGACGAGGACGCCTACGTCCACTACGTCGAGGGCTGCACCGCGCCGATCTACTCCTCGGACTCGCTGCACTCCGCGGTCGTCGAGATCATCGTCAAGAAGGGCGGCCGCTGCCGCTACACGACCATCCAGAACTGGTCGAACAACGTCTACAACCTGGTCACCAAGCGCGCCGTGGCGTACGAGGGCGCGACCATGGAGTGGGTCGACGGCAACATCGGCTCCAAGGTCACCATGAAGTACCCGGCCGTCTACCTGATGGGCGAGCACGCCAAGGGCGAGACGCTGTCCATCGCCTTCGCCGGCGAGGGCCAGCACCAGGACGCCGGCGCCAAGATGGTGCACATGGCGCCCAACACCTCGTCGTCCATCGTCTCCAAGTCGGTGGCCCGCGGTGGCGGCCGCACCTCGTACCGCGGCCTGATCGAGATCGGCGAGGGCTCGCACGGCGCCAAGTCCAACGTGCTCTGCGACGCGCTGCTGGTCGACACCATCTCCCGCTCCGACACGTACCCCTACGTCGACGTCCGCGAGGACGACGTCTCCATGGGCCACGAGGCGACGGTCTCCAAGGTCAGCGAGGACCAGCTCTTCTACCTGATGAGCCGCGGCCTGGGCGAGACCGAGGCGATGGCGATGATCGTCCGCGGCTTCGTCGAGCCGATCGCGCGCGAGCTGCCGATGGAGTACGCGCTGGAGCTCAACCGGCTGATCGAGCTGCAGATGGAGGGAGCGGTCGGCTGACACCCCGCCGCCCCCGTCCGTCCCGTTCCCCAGGAAGAGAGCACTACGACAGCCATGGCTGACGTCAACACCCCTAGCGGTGCCACCACCGCCGGTTCGATCGAGGTCGGCACCGCCGGCGCCGGCGCGCAGCTGGCCGGCCCCGGCACCGGCCGCAGCACCGCCGTGCAGCAGCCGATCGACGCCCGCGTCGCGGTCGAGCCGTCCTACGACGTGAACGACTTCCCCGTGCCGCACGGCCGCGAGGAGGACTGGCGGTTCACCCCGCTGCACCGCCTGAACGGCCTGCACGACGGCACCGCCGCCGAGGGCGCCACCGGCCAGGACAAGCTGGAGCTGGCCCTGCCGGACGGCGTCACCGCCGAGACCGTCGGCCGCGACGACGCCCGCCTGGGCACCGCCGGCAAGCCGGTCGACCGGGTCGCCGCCCAGGCGTTCAGCGCCTTCGAGCAGGCCCTGGTGGTGACCGTCCCCAAGGAGCAGGTGCTCACCGAGCCGGTGAAGATCGACGTGCACGGCGAGGGCGGCGTCCGCTTCGCCCACGTGGTCGTCGACGTCAAGCCGTTCGCCGAGGCCGTCGTGGTGATCAACCACACCGGCACCGGCACCCGCGCCGCCAACGTCGAGCTGCTCGTCGGCGAGGGCGCCAAGCTGACCTTCGTCTCCGTCCAGGACTGGGAGCGCGACGCGGTGCACGCCGCCCAGCACACCGCCCTGGTCGGCCGCGACGCCACCTTCAAGTCCGTCGCGGTCACCTTCGGCGGCGACCTGGTCCGCATCCACCCGCGGGTGGTCTACGCGGCCCCCGGCGGCGAGGCCGAGCTCTTCGGCCTGTACTTCGCCGACGCCGGCCAGCACCTGGAGCACCGCCTGGTCATCGACCACGACACCCCGCACTGCCGGTCCAACGTGGTCTACAAGGGCGCCCTGCAGGGCCAGGACGCGCACGCGGTCTGGGTCGGCGACGTGCTGATCCGCGCCGCCGCCGTGGGCACCGACACCTACGAGCACAACCGCAACCTGGTGCTCACCGACGGCGCCCGGGTCGACTCGATCCCGAACCTGGAGATCGAGACCGGCGAGATCGTCGGCGCCGGCCACGCGTCCGCGACCGGCCGCTTCGACGACGAGCAGCTGTTCTACCTGCAGGCCCGCGGCATCCCGGCCGAGGAGGCCCGCCGCCTGGTGGTCCGCGGCTTCTTCGCCGAGCTCGTCCAGCAGATCGGCGTCGCCGAGATCCAGGACCACCTGATGGAGAAGATCGAGGCCGAGCTGGAAGCGACGGTCGCATGAGCTTCCTCCGTGCGTGTGCGCTGAGCGACCTGGCCGAGGACGTCCCCCGCCGGGTCGAGCTCAACGGTGTCGCGGTGTCGGTGGTCCGCACCGACGAGGGCGTGTTCGCCGTCAACGACACCTGCTCGCACGCCAACGTCTCGCTGTCCGAGGGCGAGGTCGAGGACTGCATGATCGAGTGCTGGCTGCACGGATCGAGCTTCGACCTGCGCACCGGCAAGCCGTCCGGGCTGCCCGCCACCAAGCCGGTCGCCGTCTACCCCGTAAAGATCGAAGGGGACGACGTGCTCGTCTCCGTCAACCAGGAGTCCTGAGCCCCATGGCAACGCTTGAAATCCGCGACCTGCACGTCTCCGTCGAGGCCGAGAGCGGCCCGCGCGAGATCCTCCGCGGCGTCGACCTGACCGTGAAGCAGGGCGAGACCCACGCCATCATGGGCCCCAACGGCTCCGGCAAGTCCACCCTCGCCTACTCGCTGGCCGGGCACCCGAAGTACACCGTGACCGGCGGCTCGGTGCTGCTGGACGGCGAGGACGTGCTGGCGATGTCCGTCGACGAGCGGGCCCGCGCGGGCGTCTTCCTGGCCATGCAGTACCCGGTCGAGGTCCCCGGCGTCTCGGTCTCCAACTTCCTGCGCACCGCCGCCACCGCGATCCGCGGCGAGGCCCCCAAGCTGCGCACCTGGGTGAAGGAGGTCAAGGAGGCCATGGCCGCGCTCCAGATGGACCCGGCCTTCGCCGAGCGCAACGTCAACGAGGGCTTCTCCGGCGGCGAGAAGAAGCGCCACGAGATCCTCCAGCTGGAGCTCCTCAAGCCGAAGATCGCGATCCTCGACGAGACCGACTCCGGCCTGGACGTCGACGCGCTGCGCGTCGTCTCCGAGGGCATCAACCGGGTCCGCTCGACCGGCGAGGTCGGCACCCTGCTGGTCACCCACTACACCCGCATCCTGCGGTACATCAAGCCCGACCAGGTCCACGTCTTCGCGGGCGGCCGCATCGTCGAGTCCGGCGGTGCCGAGCTGGCCGACAAGCTGGAGGAAGAGGGCTACGAGAGCTACGTGAAGGGCGGCGCTTCCGAGTGACGACGACTCATACCGGCTCGGCGCTGACCGGGCTCCTCGACACCGACGCGATCCGCAAGGACTTCCCCGTCCTGCAGCGCCTGCTGCACGACGAGAAGCCGCTGGTCTACCTGGACAACGCGGCCACCTCGCAGAAGCCGCGCCAGGTGCTGGAGGCGCTGAACGCGTACTACGAGCGGCACAACGCCAACGTGCACCGCGGTGTGCACGTGCTGGCCGAGGAGGCCACGGCGCTGTACGAGGGCGCCCGCGACAAGGTCGCGGCCTTCGTCAACGCGCCGAGCCGGGACGAGGTGATCTTCACCAAGAACGCCTCGGAGTCGCTCAACCTGGTCGCCAACATGCTCGGCTGGGCCGACGAGCCCTACCGCGTCGACGCGGACGCCGAGATCGTGATCACCGAGATGGAGCACCACTCCAACATCGTTCCGTGGCAGCTGCTCTCGCAGCGCACCGGCGCGAAGCTGAAGTGGTTCGGGCTGACCGACGAGGGCCGGCTCGACCTGTCGAACATCGACGAGCTGATCACCGAGCAGACCAAGGTGGTCTCCTTCACCCTGGTCTCCAACCTGCTCGGCACGCTCAACCCGGTCGAGACCATCGTCCGCAAGGCCCAGTCGGTCGGTGCGCTGGTCGTGATCGACGCCTCGCAGGCCGCCCCGCACATGGTGCTGGACGTGCAGGCGCTGGAGGCCGACTTCGTCGCCTTCACCGGCCACAAGATGCTGGCCCCGACCGGCATCGGCGTGCTGTGGGGCCGTCAGGAGCTGCTGGAGGACCTCCCGCCGTTCCTCGGCGGCGGCGAGATGATCGAGACCGTCACCATGGGCTCGTCCACCTACGCCCCGGCGCCGCACAAGTTCGAGGCCGGCACCCCGCCGATCGCGCAGGCGGTCGGCCTCGGCGCGGCCGTCGACTACCTGTCGGCGATCGGCATGGAGAGGATCGCCGCCCACGAGCACGCGATCACCGAGTACGCGATCGAGCGCCTGCTGGAGGTCCCGGACCTGCGGATCATCGGCCCGCGCACGGCCGTGGACCGCGGTGCCGCGATCTCCTTCACGCTCGGCGACATCCACCCGCACGACGTGGGCCAGGTCCTCGACGAGCAGGGCATCGCCGTGCGCGTCGGCCACCACTGCGCCCGGCCGGTCTGCCTGCGGTACGGAATTCCGGCGACCACCAGGGCGTCGTTCTACCTGTACTCCACGCCGGGCGAGGTCGACGCGCTGATCGACGGTCTGCACCACGTCCGCAACTTCTTCGGCTGAGGTGACGGGATGAAGCTCGACTCGATGTACCAGGAGATCATCCTGGACCACTACCGCAACCCCCACGGCAAGGGGCTGCGGGAGGGCGACGCCGAGGTGCACCACGTCAACCCGACCTGCGGCGACGAGATCACCCTGCGGGTGAAGCTCGACGGCGCCACCGTGGCGGACGTCAGCTACGAGTCGCAGGGCTGCTCGATCAGCCAGGCCAGCGCCTCGGTGCTGAACGACCTGGTGGTCGGAAAGACCGTCGGCGAGGCCCAGGCCGTCCAGGAGGCATTCCTGGAGCTGATGCAGAGCAAGGGTCAGGGCGAGGGCGACGAGGACGTGCTGGAGGACGCCGTCGCGTTCGCCGGCGTCTCCAAGTACCCGGCCCGGGTCAAGTGCGCCCTGCTCAGCTGGATGGCCTGGAAGGACGCCACCGCCAAGGCCCTGGGCGAGCAGCCCGCCATCAACGACTGAAACGGACGGACTCTCCCATGAGTGACAGCGAGACCCCGGCCGAGCAGGCCGCCGAGCCCGTGACCGAGGCCCCCGGCGCCTTCACCACCGCCGGCACGGTGTCCGTCGAGGACCTCCACGAGGCCCTGATGGACGTCGTCGACCCCGAGCTCGGCATCGACGTGGTCAACCTCGGCCTGATCTACGGCATCCACATCGACGAGGACGACGTGGCGACCGTCGACATGACGCTCACCTCGGCGGCCTGCCCGCTGACCGACGTCATCGAGGACCAGGCGAAGACCGCCACCGACGGCCTGGTCAAGGACCTGCGGATCAACTGGGTCTGGATGCCGCCGTGGGGCCCCGACAAGATCACCGACGACGGTCGCGACCAGCTCCGCGCCCTCGGCTTCAACGTCTGAGTCCCGCGCCCCGCGCGGTGCTCCCGCCGCCCCCGTCCCGCTCGCCGGGCCGGGGGCGGCGGCGTGCCCGCCCGGCCGCCCCTTTGCGCCGTACGGGTCCGGGCAGGTGTCGCGGCCCGTCCCGACCGGGAATGTCATCCGGGGCGTGTCTTACAGATCTTGTCGGATCAGCCTGCGGCGTCCGGGTGCGTGCCCGGGGCGCGGGCCCGGCAGGATCCGTGGGACACGCCCCAGTCCGCACCGGTCGAGACCAGGGAGCACAGCGTGGCGACGGGCAGTTGGCAGGTCCCCCAGGGCAGCATGCCGCTGGAACTCCTCCCCGAGCTGGACGTCCCGAAGGCCGGGCCGCAACGCCGCTGGACGATCCTGCTGCGCTGGCTGCTGCTGATCCCGCAGTTCGTCGTGGTGTGGGTGCTGGGGGTGCTGGCGATTCCGGCCGTCATCGTCGGCTGGTTCGGCGCGCTGTTCCTCGGCCGGCTGCCGGAGCCGATCGAGGAGTACCTCTCGGGCTTCGTCGGCTGGGACACCCGGGTGCGAGCCTCCGCCATGCTGCTGGTCGACGACTACCCGCCGTTCGCCTGGCGGCCCGAGGACTACCCCGTCCGGGTGGAGTTGCGGCCGGGTGAACTGAACCGGCTCGCCGTGTTCTTCCGCCTGATCCTGATGATCCCGGCGGCGATCGTGCAGAGCCTGGTGCTCAGCGGCTGGTACGCGGCCGCCTTCGTCATCTGGCTGATCGCACTGGTCCTCGGCCGGATGCCCGACCCGCTGTTCGGCGCGACCGCCGCGACCCTGCGCTACGCGATGCGCTTCAGCGCCTACGTGCTGATGCTCACCTCCGCCTACCCCAAGCGGCTCTTCGGCGACGACGGGCTGCCGCCGGTGGCGGCAGCCCGTTCCGCGACCCGCCCGCTGGTCCTCACCGGCGGCGCCAAGGCGCTGGTCGTGCTGTTCCTCGTGCTCGGCCTGGTCAGCGGAAGCGTCCGGGCCTTCGTCAACGACGACGACAACGGCTACTACGGCCTGCGGGCACCCCGCGGCAGCAGCACCGCGCCCGCCAGCCCGAGGCAGACCAGCGCCGCCACGGCCGCGAATCCGCTCACCGCGGGCAGCAGGCCGTAGCGCTGGGTCAGCCAGCCGACCGCCACGATCGGCAGCGAACTGCCCAGGTAGACGATCACCCACAGCGCCGACAGCTCGCTGCCCCGGCGCTCCGGGTCCATCGCCGCGACCGCCGTGGTGAACAGCGAGCGGAACGCCACGCCCTGGCAGGCCCCGCCCAGCACGCTGCCGATGAACAGCAGCGCCGGCGTGCCCGTGTACCCGGCGGCCACCACCAGGGCCAGGCCCGTCGCCAGGCCGCCCAGGCCCGCGGCGATCACCGGCCGGTCCGCGGTCGGCGGCACCAGCAGCTGCGCCGCGGCCGAGGAGCCCAGCAGCAGCGCCGCCACCACCGCGCCGGTCAGGTGCGAGTCCGAGTGCAGCAGCCGCGCCGCGAAGGCCGGCGCCAGCGACAGGTACACCCCGAACACCGCGTACGAGACGAAACCGGCGCCGGCCGCCAGCAGGAAGGTCCGGCGACCGCGGCGCGGCAGCCGCAGCCGCTGCGGACGCAGGTGGGCCGGGGTGGTGATGCGCGGCGGCGCGGCCGGCGGGCGCACCCGGCCGGGCATCCGCGGGTGCACGACGGCCAGCGGCACGCACAGTGCCAGCAGCGCCAGCGCGTGCAGCAGGAACGGGGTGAGCAGCGGGTGCGCGCCGGTGGCGAGGCTCGCCCCGACCACCGGGCCGAGCGCGACGCCGCCCGCCGAACAGGCCAGGGTCAGCTTCGCGGCCAGCGAGGGCCGGTCCGGCAGCAGGTCGCCGAGCGCCGCACCGGCGGCGCCGGTCGACAGGCCGACCGCCACGCCCTGGACGGCGCGGCCCGCCACCAGCAGGCCGAAGCCGTGCGCGTCGGCGAACATCAGGTCGCCGACCGCGGCCAGCGCCACCGCCGGCAGGATCAGCGCCCGCCGGCCCAGGTGGTCCGACCAGTGGCCGACCACGGCGAGCACCGGGACGACCGCGAAGACGTACACCGTGAACAGCACGGTGGTGTGCAGCGGCGTCAGGCCGAGCTGCTGCTGCAGCAGCGGGTAGATCGGCGTGGCCAGGTTGGCGCCGACCAGCATCAGCAGCAGGGCGCCGGCCACCAGGCCGACGCGGATGCCGCGCAGCGCGTTCCAGCGGCTGATCGCGGCGAGGCGGAGCTGCGCGCGCGGCGCGAGTTCCGGGGGGAGCAGGGCCTCCGACAGTCGGCGTCCGGGGAAGTGCGCGGAGCGCAGGCCGGGGCCGGCGGGGGAGAGGTCCGCCATGGCAGGGGTCTCCTGTGGCCGGGCACCACCGGGGACGACGTGGCCAGGGGTGGCGGCCGCGACAACGAGCCCGGGCGGCGCGGTGAGCGTACGGACCCTCCGGCCCGTGGGAGGGGCGGAGGGAGGAGGGCTTCGTTGCCCGAGGGGCCCGCGCGGGGTGTGCGCGGCGCCCGGAGCAGTTTACGCGCCCGACCGGGGCCGCCGGGCCGTCCGGACCCCCCTCCACCGGCGGTTCTGCGTCACACCCCGGGCGGCGCGCGCCCCGCGGGCACGGCGGCGGGCCGCCCCGCCCGATACGCTGAGTGGATGGGCCGACACGCGACGGCCCGGGCCCAGCACAGCCACCACGGGAGATCGCCAACGATGGCCGGACGACGCCGCAACACCCCTGACCACTCGGCCGGTGCCGGGCCGCAGGCGGCACCCGCCGAGAGCCTGCTGCCCGCCGACTACGACCTGGCCGAGCTGTACGGGGCCGGCGGCCGCGACGAGGACGACGAGGACCTCGACGACACCGCGGTGCTCGTCCCGCCGATCGCGCTGCCCCCCGAGGCGGAGCTGGCCGCCGCCGCGCTGGCCGTCCCGCTGATCGCCCGGGCGGTCGCACTGGCCCGCTGGGCCGCCCCGCACCGGGTCGTGGACGAGTTCGGCGACCTGGTCGAGGACGACCGCGGCCCGGCCGCCCGGCTGATCGGGCTCGCCCCGGAGGAGGGCGAGGTGTCCGAGGAGGCCGTGGTCGAGGTGCTGCGGGCCTGGTCGCTGGCGTGCGACCTCGACCTGGTCGAGCTCGGCACCACCCAGGCCGGCGAGCACGTCGCCGTCCCCATGGAGGAGGTCGCGGACGCCGAGGCCGGCGACCCGTCCACCGTCCTCGACCTGTGGCTGACCGCGGCCGGCATCGTCCGCGAGCTCGCCGTCGACACCGACCTGCTCGACATCGAGGGCGAGGGCCCGGGCGAGGGGGCGGGGGCGGGCGCCGCCGGGGACGCCGACGACGAGGACGCCGCCGAGAGCGCGCTCGCCGAGGTCGAGGAGGCCAGCGAGGCCGCCGCCGAGCTCCTCGACGAGGCGCTCCAGGTGCTGTACGAGCTGACCGCGTTCGCCGAGCCCGGCGAGGAGACCGTGCCGCTCGGCGTGCTCGCCGCGCTGCTGGTCGTCCCCGAGGGCGAGGAGCCGGACGAGGAGATGCTCGGCCAGATCACCGACCTCATGGTCGAACTCGACCCGATGCTCGCCGACCTCGCCGAACTCGGCCTGGTCGAGCACCGGCCGATCGACCCGGAGCTCTTCGAGGAGGAGGAAGAGGGCGAGGAGGCGGCACCCGCTGCCGAGGCCGCCGGCGAACCCGACGAGGAGGACACGGCCCGCTTCGGCCTCGTCCGGCTCACCCCGCTCGGCCAGTACGGCGTCCGCGAGTGGCTGCTCGCCGACGGCTACGACGCCCCGCTGATCGGCGACCTCGCCCAGGGCGACGCCGCCGCCCTGCTGCGCGGACTCGCCGAGTCCCCGAACGTGCTGCCCGACCGGGAGATCCAGGTCTGGCTCGCCCGGCGCGAGCCGCTGGACGGTGCCCGCGACCTGCTCGCCGCCTCCCGCGGGCTGGACGCGCACAGCCCGGTGCGGCGGATGTTCACCGCGGCCGCGCTCGACGACCTCGGCGAGGCCGGCGACACCGCACTGACCGAGGTCGTCGACGACCCGGAGCTCGGCGGGCTCGCCCGGGAGCTGCTGCGCAGCCACGGCCACGACGTCGCCGCCGCCGAGCGGCCGGTCGCCCTCTGGCGCACCGTCGACCACTTCTCGGCCGTGCTGCTGGTCGGCCGCGGCGACGCCGGCCAGCTCCGCGAACTGGTCGCCGGCCTGCCAGTGACCGACAACCCGGCCTCCTACTTCGGCGAGCTCTGGCGGGTGCCGCACCCCTACACGGCGCTGGTCCTCGACACCGTCGGCGAGCTGCACACGGACCGCGCCGTCGCCAAGGAGGCCCGCAAGGCCGCCTTCAAGGCCAAGTCCCAGCAGGGCAACGGCTGACCGGGGCCCTGCTGCGGACGCGGCCGGCGGGACCGCGGGGCGGGGCCTACGGCAGGTCGAGGCTGCCGTCCTCGGTGAAGGGGAAGAAGGGGTTGTGGGCCAGCTCCCAGAGGTGGCCGTCCGGGTCCTCGAAGTAGCCGGAGTAGCCGCCCCAGGAGGTGGCGGTCGGGGGCTTGACCACGGTGGCGCCGGCGGCGACGGCGGTGGCGAGCGCGGCGTCCACCTTCGCGGTGGACTCCAGGTTCACCGCGAGGGTCACCCCGCGGAAGGACGGCTCGCCGGCCGCCGGGACGCCGGCGTCGGCGGCCAGTTCGTCCGCGGGGAACAGACCGAGGACGGAGTCGGCGGTGCGGAACCAGACGATCTCCGGGCTGGACGCCGCCGAGCGGCGCCAGCCCAGTGCCTCGTAGAAGGCCGTGGAGCGGCCCAGGTCGGTGACCCCGAGGGTGACGATGCTGATCCGGGCCGGGAAGTCGGTGGTCGAAGTCATGCCGCTCAGGGTAGGCAGCGCCGCCGACATCCGGCGGGTGTTCCCGGGCGGTCGGCGGGTCGTGCGGCCTGATGGCCTGCCAGGTGTGCCGACCCGTATCGTGGGGCGGACGCGGTGCGGTGGTCGGGTCGGCGCCCGGCGGCCGCCGCGGACGGCGCGGCGAGGACCGGGGGTGCGGCCAGCATGACGAGACGGCACGTGGGCGGGCCCCACGACCCCGAGGGCGCGGCCGGCCCCGCGCGCACCCCGCAGGAGCGGCACCGGGAGCACGAGGAGCACGACCTCCGGGTGCTGGCCGGCGCGGACTTCCCGTTCTACGCCGCCGCAGGCGGTCCCGCCGGCCGGGACTGCCTGGCCGGGTACGAGGTGCTCGACGGCCGGCTCCGCTGGGTCGAGCTGTGCTCCGGCGACTGGACGAGCCCGCAGGGCCCCCACGTCACCGTCCGCACCCAGCGCACCGCCGACCCCGCCGATCCCGCCCGGGCGCTGCCGCTGCCCGAGCTGGAGGACGCGGTGGAGGACGAACGCGACCGCGTCTACGACCAGTTGGACATCGACGAGGGCGACGGGCCCGGGCGGACGAGGGCGCTGCGCGGCTGGATCTCCGTCGACGGAGCGCCCTGCCCGGTGGAGATCCACGAGGACGTCCGGCCGTCCGGCCCCGACGGCACGGACCCCGCCGGGGGCGCACCGGTCTGGGCCGGCCGGCTGCAGCTGGGCGGCGTCGCCGTGACCGTCACCGCGCGGGGGCTGCCGCCGGGCGGCGTCGAGCTGCGCCGGGTCGGCGACGCCGCTCCCTTCGTGAGCGGCCGCACCGCGCAGGCCCGTGAGCTGGCGGCACGTCAGTGGCGGCGTGCCGTACCGGTGGAGGAGCGGGAGCTGCCGCCGGCCGCCGGGCTGGAGGCGCACCGGGCGGTGGTCGAGCACGGCATACAGGAGGCCATCGCGATGGAGGCGCAGCTGTGCGCCCGGCGGACCGGCCGGATCCCGCGGCGGCTGCGCGGCGAGGCCGGGGCGGAGTGCTGGGAGTCGGCGGTGCGCCAGCAGATGCGGCTGGCCTCGGAGTCCCGCCGGGAGGCGGTGGAGGCGGTGTCCGCCCTGGTCAACCAGTTGACCTGGCTGGCGCAGCGGACGGACTGGCTGGTGGGGACGGCGGAGGGCGAGGCGGCCGTCGCGGAGTCCGTCCGGTACACCGTCTTCGCCAGCGAGGTGCCGAGCCTGGCGGCGCAGCTGGCCTGGGCCCGGCTGTGGGCGGGCGGGGCGCCGGGCGGGGCGGACGGTGCCGAGGAGGCGTGGCTGGCGGCCTGGGAGGACTGGCGGGCCCTGCGCCGCGACTGAGGCGTTGCCGACCGGGGCGGTCGGGCCCCTGGTGCGGCTCGCGCGAGAGCCCCGGTGCGGCTGGAGCGGTTTCTGCGGTCCTTGGTGAAGAGCAGGTCATGGGTTCGCATGAGGACGGCAAAACACCACCGCGCCGCAGCCCCCGGTTCACACCGGGTTCACCCGCCGCGAAGAGTCTGCTGCGCGTCCTTCCCGTACACCCACCCTCAGGAGTGACCGCCATGTCGCTGTCCCGCCGGGACTTCGTGAACCGCTCGACCGTGCTCGGGGCCGGTGTCCTCATCGCCGGCAGCGCCGAGGTGCTGGCCACCGCCCCGGGCGCGATCGCGGCCCCGCTCGGCGGTGACGCCCCGGCGGCCGGGAAGGGCGCGCACACCGCGCTCGGCTACGGCCCGCTGGTCTCCGACCCGGACGGCATCCTGGCCCTGCCCAAGGGCTTCACGTACCGGATCATCACCCAGACCGGGAAGACCACGCTGGTCACCGGCGAGTCGACGCCCAGCAACCACGACGGCACCGCGGCCTTCCCCGGCCGGCACGGCGCCACCCTGCTCGTCAACAACCACGAGCTGAAGGGCAAGCGCAGCAACTGGCCGCACCCGGTGCCGCTGCTGGAGGGCCACGTCTACGACCCGGGCGCGGCCGGCGGCTGCACCGTCGTCGAGGTCGCCGAGCACGGCAGGCGGGTCCGCGAGTGGGTGGGCATCGCCGGCACCTCCACCAACTGCGCGGGCGGCGCCACCCCGTGGGGCACCTGGCTGTCCGGCGAGGAGACCGAGGACCGGGCCGGCCAGAACGGCATGACCAAGGACCACGGCTACATCTTCGAGGTGGACCCGTACGACCAGGACGCCAACCGCGACCCGAAGCCGGTCAAGGCCTTCGGCCGCTACCCGCACGAGGCGGCGGTGGTCGACCCGAAGCGCGGCCACGTGTACCTGACCGAGGACGCGGCCGGCCCGAACGGCCTGCTCTACCGCTGGACCCCGCCGGCCGGCTTCCACCACGGCCGGGGCAGGCTGCGCACGCTGGCCGACGACGCCGGTGTGCTGGAGGCCTTCAAGTGCTTCGACCCGCACGGAAAGCTCGTCGACGACCTGTCCCGGGCGACGGCGATCGGCACCACCTACGGCGTGGACTGGGTGAAGGTGCCGGACCGCGACGCGAAGACGGTCTCCGTCCGCAAGCAGTTCAAGGACGGCGAGATCACCCGCTCCCGCAAGCTGGAGGGCATGTGGTGGGGTGACGGCGGCACCTACTTCGTGGCGAGCTACGCCCGCGAGGAGAGCCCCGTCCAGCACGACGGCCAGGTGTGGTTCTACAACCCGGCCCGCCGCACCGTCACCCTGAAGGTGCTGCTCGGCGTCAACAAGGACGTCTGGGCGGACAACGGCAACTTCGACGGCCCGGACAACATCACCGTCTCCCCGCA
Organism: Kitasatospora sp. NPDC085895; assembly: GCF_040702125.1. Classification (NCBI taxonomy): domain Bacteria; kingdom Bacillati; phylum Actinomycetota; class Actinomycetes; order Kitasatosporales; family Streptomycetaceae; genus Kitasatospora; species Kitasatospora sp. NPDC085895. Next base: position 154,694 of record NZ_JBFBJY010000006.1, read on the forward strand.
CGGCGGTCTGGTGATCGCCGAGGACGGCGAGGGCCAGCAACACCTGTTCGGCACCACGGACGAGGGCCGGACCTTCCCGATCGCCCGCAACGAGCTGAACCTCGGCACCGCGGAGAAGCCGGAGTACAGCGAGTTCACCGGCGTCACCTTCTCGGCCGACGGCGGGACGCTGTTCGCCAACATCCAGGAGCCGGGCATCATGCTCGCCGTCACCGGCCCGTGGCACCGCCTGCGCCGCCACCACTGACCGTCCCGGCCCGCGGGCCGGACAGGACCGGTGTGCTGCCCGTCGTCGACGCCGTCAGGCGTCCTCGGCGGGCAGCCGCAGTTGCAGCATCGCCAGCAGCCGCTGCTGCGGCTGGGCGAGGTCGAGCCCGGTGATCTGCTCGGCCCGGCGGACCCGGTAGCGCAGGGTGTTGGGGTGGATGTGCAGGGCGTCCGCGGCGACCCGGACCTCGCCGAGCGCGTCCAGCCAGGCGAGCACCGACTCGGCGAGCCGGGTGCCGTGCTTCCGGTCGTACTCGGCCAGTTCGGTCAGCCGCGGGTCGCGCAGCCGGGTGTGCTCCTGCAGCAGCGCCAGCACCTCGCTGACCAGCACCTCCGCCTGGACGTCGGAGAGCGCCGCGACCTGGCGGGCGACCCCGCCGCGGACCATCGCGTCCAGGATCCGGTCGGCCTGCGCCCGGGACTCGGTCACCTTGGCCAGGCCGTCCACGGTGGTGCCGATCGCGGCCCGCAGCCGCACCCCGAGGTGCTCGTGGGCCGCGTCGACCACCTCCTGCGCCCAGCCGCGCAGGGTGGCGGCGGGCAGCGCGGGCGGCAGTTCGGGCAGCAGCACGTACACCCGGTTCTCGATCGGGGCGAGCAGCGCCCCGCGGTGGCGGGCCGCGGCGTGCACCGAGATCAGGCCGGTCACCTCGGCGCGGGTGAGTTCGGGGTCGGCGCCCCCGGTGGGGGAGTCGGCGGCGTACGCCAGGACGGTCGCCGGGCGGCGCAGGCCCAGGCCGAGGTGGGTGGCCAGCGACTGCGGCCCGGTGGAGCCCTCCAGCAGGCCGGTCAGCAGGGTGCGGGTCAGCCGGACGTCCGCGGACAGCTCGCGCCGCCGCCGCACCAGCTGCCCGGCCGCGACCCGGGCGGCACCGACCAGCGCCTGCTCGGACTGCTCGGCGAGCGGCTGGGCGCCCTCCTGGACCCAGATGGTGCCCAGCGGCTGCGCGCCGGCCCGGATGCCGATCGCGAGCCGGCGGCGGATCCCGAGGTCCGGGTGGGCGTCGATCTCGATCACCGTGTCGGAGCCGCGCAGGTGCTGGAAGACGCCCCACTCGCGCAGCTTGGACAGGTACGGCTCCGGGCCCTGCCAGCCGAGGATGGACAGCCGGCGCAGGTCGTCCAGCTCGTCCGAGTCGGAGGAGCGGGAGTAGGCGAGCACCCGGCTGGAGGTGTCCTCGATGGAGACCACGCCGTGGGTGAGCACCGCGACCGTCTGCGCGAGCGAGAACAGGTCGCCGGCGTTCGGCTCGGCGGCCTCCGGGGTGTCGGGGCCGGCGATCAGCATCCGGGCCAGCCCGTCGAGGTGCTCCCAGCGGGTCTCCGGGCGCACCGACAGCAGCGCCACCCCGGCCTCCGCCGCGGCCTCCCGCAGCGCGTCCGGGACACCGCCCGCGTCCAGTTTGACGGCGACCGCGGCGGCCCCGCCCCGGCCCGCCGCGCGCACCACCGGCAGCGCGGCCCGGCCGCGGACGCCGATCGCCAGCACCAGCTCGCCGGGGCCGGCCGCGGGCGGCTCCTCCGGGTCGAGGATCGCCACGTCGCGCACCGGCACGTCCAGGCCGGCCGGGGCGGCCTGCAGCTCGACCAGCGGCTCCCCCAGGGACATCAGCAACTGCCGCAGCGGCAGGCCCGGAACGGCGGTCACCGGGCCGCCCCGGGTGCGGAGCGGGCGCCGCTCACCGGACGGCGGCCTTCGGCTGGTCGGCGGGTCTGTTCACACGTACAAGGGTATCGGCCGCACTTTGGCGGCCAGGCCAATCAAGCGGGCCCCGGCCGCGGCATAGCGTTGCCGCATGGCCGACGTGCGACCCCCGCCGGCCGACCCATGACGAGAAGGAGAGCGTGCGCGCCATGGATGCTGTGACCCAGGTCCCCGCGCCGGTGAACGAGCCGGTCCACAGCTACGCCCCCGGCAGCCCGGAACGGGCCCGCCTGGAGGCGAAGCTGAAGGAGCTGGGTGGCCAGGAGCCGCTCCAGCTCACCATGACCATCGGCGGCGAGCACCGGATGGGCGGCGGCGACGAGATCCACGTCGTCCAGCCGCACAACCACGCCGCCCGCCTCGGCACCCTGCGCAACGCGACCCGGGACGACGCGCAGGACGCGGTCGAGGCCGCCCTCGCCGCCGCCCCGGCGTGGCAGGCGCTCTCCTTCGACTCCCGCGCCGCGATCTTCCTGCGGGCCGCCGACCTGCTGGCCGGCCCCTGGCGCGAGACCCTGGCCGCCGCCACCATGCTCGGCCAGTCCAAGACCGCGCAGCAGGCCGAGATCGACACCCCCTGCGAGCTGGTCGACTTCCTGCGCTTCAACGTGCACTTCGCCCGGCAGATCATCTCCGAGCAGCCGATCTCCTCGGACGGCGTGTGGAACCGCAGCGACCACCGCCCGCTGGAGGGCTTCGTCTACGCGATCACCCCGTTCAACTTCACCGCGATCGCCGGCAACCTGCCGACCGCGCCCGCGCTGATGGGCAACGTGGTGATCTGGAAGCCGTCCCCGACGCAGCAGTTCGCCGCGCACTACCTGATGCAGCTGCTGGAGGCCGCCGGCCTGCCCAAGGGCGTCATCAACATGGTCACCGGCGACGGCCTGGCCGTCTCCGAGGTGGCCCTCAAGCACCCCGCGCTCGCCGGCATCCACTTCACCGGCTCCACCGCCACCTTCCAGCACCTGTGGCGCGAGGTCGGCACCAACATCGCCGGCTACCGCACCTACCCGCGGATCGTCGGCGAGACCGGCGGCAAGGACTTCCTGGTCGCCCACCCGTCCGCCGACAAGGCCGTGCTGAAGACCGCGATGACCCGCGGCGCCTTCGAGTTCCAGGGCCAGAAGTGCTCGGCGCTCTCCCGCGCCTACGTCCCGGCCTCGCTCTGGGCCGAGCTGAAGGACGAGTTCCGCGACGAGGTCGAGTGGCTCACCATGGGCGACGTCAGCGACCTGTCCAACTTCATGGGCGCCGTCATCGACGAGCGCTCCTTCGCCAAGAACAAGGCCGCGATCGACCGCGCCAAGGCCGACCCCAAGGTCGAGGTCCTGGCCGGCGGCACCTACGACGACTCGGTCGGCTACTTCGTCCGCCCGACCGTCCTGGTCTGCGAGGACCCGGCGAGCGAGTACTTCCGCGACGAGTACTTCGGCCCGATCCTCGCCGTGCACGTCTACCAGGACGAGGAGTACGACGAGATGCTGGCCCAGATGGAGTCCGTCGCCGCGTACGCGCTGACCGGCTCGATCATCGCCCAGGACCGCGAGGCCGTGCAGCACGCCATGCACGTGCTGCGCCAGGCCGCCGGCAACTTCTACATCAACGACAAGCCGACCGGCGCCGTCGTCGGCCAGCAGCCCTTCGGCGGCGGCCGCGCCTCCGGCACCAACGACAAGGCCGGCGCCAAGCAGAACCTGATGCGCTGGACGTCCACCCGCTCCATCAAGGAGACGTTCGTCCCGCCGACGGACTACCGCTACCCGCACATGGGCTGACACCCCGTTGCACCCCGGTGCGGCGGCCCCCACCCCGGGCCGCCGCGCCGCCCTCTCCACCACTCCGGAAGAAAGCCCAGGAGTCACCGATGCTCCGTTCCGCCCTCCTCGCAGCGTCCCGTTCCCCGCAGGTGCGCACCGTCGTCGAGAAGTTCCCGCCGACCCAGGCCATCGTCAAGCGCTTCGTCGCCGGCGAGACCCTGCAGCAGGGCATCGACGCCACCGCCGAACTCGTGGCCAGCGGCCGCCGGGTGACCCTGGACCACCTCGGCGAGGACACCGCCGACGCCGCCCAGGCGGCCGGCACCGCGGAGGCGTACGAGCACCTGCTGGCGGCCCTGGCGGAGACCGGCCTCGCCGCGAACGCCGAGGTCTCGGTCAAGCTCTCCGCGGTCGGCCAGTTCCTGCCGGTGGACGGCGAGAAGATCGCGCTGGAGAACGCCCGGCGGATCTGCGAGGCCGCCGCCGCGGCCGGCACCACGGTGACCCTCGACATGGAGGACCACACCACCACCGACTCCACCCTGGAGATCGCCCGCGAGCTGCGCACCGACTTCCCGTGGCTCGGCGTCGTCCTCCAGGCCTACCTGCGCCGCACCGAGGCCGACTGCCGCGACCTCGCGCACGCCGGCTCGCGCGTCCGCCTCTGCAAGGGCGCCTACAAGGAGCCCGAGTCGGTCGCCTTCCAGGGCAAGGAGCAGGTCGACCTCGCCTACGTCCGCGCGCTCAAGGTCCTGATGGGCGGCGAGGGCTACCCGATGATCGCCAGCCACGACCCGCGCATGGTCCGCATCGCCGGCCAGCTCGCCGAGTGGAACAAGCGCGACACCGACAGCTTCGAGTACCAGATGCTGTACGGCATCCGCCCCGAGGAGCAGCTGCGCCTCGCGGAGGAGGGCAACACCATGCGCGTCTACCTGCCCTACGGCCAGGAGTGGTACGGCTACTTCATGCGCCGCCTCGCCGAGCGCCCGGCGAACCTGACCTTCTTCCTGCGCGCCATGGCCACCCGCGGCTGATCGCACCGTCCGCCGCGGGGGATGTGGGACCGGCCGACAGCTGCCGGCCGGTCCAAGGAGGGGACGGGCGTGTGGGCGCCCGTCCCCTTCGTCATGCCGTGCCGCACGCCGTGCCGCGGGGCTGCTAGAGCATGCGGGCCGCGGGGTCGACCATGCCGCGGGCGGTCTTGGCGTCGACGTACTCCTCGAGCGCGGTCATCACCCACTCGCCGGAGAACTGGCGGACCAGCTTGCACATGGCCACGCCGGTGCGCGACTCGGCGTGGGTGAGGTCGAAGCGGACCAGCTCCTGGCCGCTGCCCGCGTCCAGCAGACGGCAGTAGGCGTTCTTGACGTCGGTGAACTTCTGGCCGGAGAAGGAGTTGACGACGAAGACCAGACCGCACACCTCGGGCGGCAGCCCGTCCAGGTGGACGGTGATGGACTCGTCGTCCCCGGAGCCGGCACCGGTGAGGTTGTCTCCGGAGTGCGCGATCGCGCCGTTGAAGATCGACAGCTTCATGAACCAGGCCGTTTCGATCTTCTTGCGCTGCGCGTCGAAGGCGATGCAGGAGGCGTCCAGGTCGACGTTGCGGCCGCGCCCCGCCGGCTCCCAGCCGAGGCCCATCCGCACGGCGGACAGGAACGGCTTGCCGCCCTTCTCCAGCGAGACCGAGCCGCCCTTGGTGAGGCTGACCCGGCCCTTGTCCAGGGTCACCTTGTTCATCGATGGCGCAGCAGGCGCAGCGGGAGCGGGCGCAGCGGCCGCCGAGGGCTGCGGCGGCGCGGCGGGCTTCTGCATCTCCTGTGCGGGAGGGGCCTGTGCCGGAGGGGCCTGCAGGGGCGGCGCGGCGGGCATCGGCGGCGGCGCCGCGGCGGCCGCCGGACCCGGGTCCTCCACGTTGACGCCGAAGTCGGTGGCGATGCCGGCCAGGCCGTTCGCGTAGCCCTGGCCGACCGCGCGGACCTTCCAGACGCCGCCGCGCCGGTAGACCTCGACGACCACCAGGGCCGTCTCGCTGCTGAGTCCGGGCGGGGTGAAGGTCACCAGCACCTCGCCGCTGCCGGCGTCCCGCACGGTGGCGGTCGGCTCGGTGCCGGCGAAGGTCGCGCCCGCCTCGTCGAGGCTCGCCGTCACCACGATCTTGTCGATGCCGTCCGGCACCGACGCGGTGTCCACGGTGATCGCGTCGGGCGTGCCGCCGCCGCCCGGCCGGTGGGTGACGCCGGGGCCGTGCGGGGCGTTGAAGAAGACGAAGTCGTCGTCCGAACGGACCTTGCCGGCCTCGGTCAGCAGCAGGCCGGAGACGTCCAGGGCCTTGGGTGCCGTCACCTCGACCGTCACCCGGGCGGCGTTGAGTGGGGCGTTTGCGCCCTGGGTCAGGACCGTGGTCACGGTGCTCCTCCTCGCTCCTCGCGGCGGCCGGGCTTCTCCCCGGCCACCCTAGGGCACCCCGGCCGCCGGACGGCGGGTGACCCGCTGTCAGCCGCTTCCCGCTGTGAGAGAACAGGGCTTGTCGCACCCGCCCGGCTGGGAAAGCATGCTGGAATGCCAGCACTGCAACGTTCCGAGGCCGCCGTCCGTGCCCAGCTGCTCGACGTGCGCTCGTACTCCGTCGACCTCGACCTCACCCGGGGCGAGGACCTCTTCCGCAGCGCCACCGTGATCCGGTTCGGTTGCGCGGAGCCCGGGCGGGACTCGTTCGTCGACGTCAACCCCGCAGCGCTGCTGCGCGCCGAGCTGAACGGGCGGCCGCTCGACCCCGCCGCCCTCGACGGCAACCGCCTCGTGCTGCCCGGGCTGGCCGCCGAGAACGAGCTGCTCGTCGAGGCCGACATGGCCTACTCGCGCACCTGCGAGGGCCTGCACCGCTTCGCCGACCCGGCCGACGGCGCCGTGTACGTCTTCGCGAGCCTCGGCCCCGACCTCGCGCCGCAGATGTTCGCCTGCTTCGACCAGCCGGACCTGAAGGCGCCGTTCACCGTCACCGTCACCGCACCGGACGACTGGACGGTCATCGGCAACGGCACCTCCGCCCGGCTGCCCGACGGCCGCTGGGAGATCGCCCCGGTCGGCCCGGTCTCCACCTACCTGGTGACCGTGGTCGGCGGCCCGCTGCACGCCGTCCGCACCGAGCACGACGGCATCCCGCTCGGCCTGTACGCCCGCCGCTCGCTCGCCGCCGAGCTCGACCGGGAGGCCGAGGAGCTGTTCGAGGTCACCCGGGCCTCCTTCGACCGGCTGCACGGCCTCTTCGACGAGCGCTACCCGTTCGGGACGTACGACCAGGCCTTCGTCCCCGAGTTCAACTGGGGGGCGATGGAGAACCCGGGCTGCGTGGTCTTCCGCGACGAACTGCTCTTCCGCTCCGCGCCGACCGAGGCGCAGCGCGAGATGCGGGCCATGGTGGTCTGCCACGAGATGGCGCACATGTGGTTCGGCGACCTGGTCACCATGGCCTGGTGGGACGACCTGTGGCTGAACGAGTCCTTCGCCGAGATGCTCGGCTACCGGACGGCCGCCGACTCCACCCGCTTCACCGGCGCCTGGACCTCCTTCGCGGTCAAGCGCAAGGGCTGGGGCTACGACGCCGACCGGCGCGGCTCCACCCACCCGGTCGCCGCCGTCGGGATGGGCTCGGTCGCCGAGGCACTGGTCAACTTCGACGGCATCTCCTACGCCAAGGGCGCCTCGGCGCTGCGCCAGCTCGTCCACTGGCTGGGCGACAAGGCCTTCTTCGCCGGCCTCAACGCGTACTTCGCCGAACACCGCTGGGGCAACGCCGACCTCGCCGACTTCCTCGCCGCGCTGAGCGCCGCCGGCGGCCGGGACGTGCCCGCCTGGGCCGAGGCCTGGTTGCGCACCAGCGGCGTCGACACGCTGCGCCTGGAGGTCGAGGCCGAGGGCGACGTGCTCGCCTCGGTCGCCCTGGTCAACGACGGCACCCGCCCGCACCGGGTGAAGGTCGGCGTCTACGACCTGGCGGACGGCGCGGTGGTGCTCCGCGGGCGGATCGACGCGGAGGTCGCCCCCGGCGGCCGCACCCCGCTGCCCGAGCTGGCCGGCGCCGCCCGCCCGGCGCTGCTGCTGCCCAACGACGGCGACCTCACCTGGGCGCTGATCCGCCTCGACGAGCACTCCGCCGCGACCGTCGGCACCTCGCTCTCCCGGATCGAGGACGAGCTCGCCCGCGCGGTGCTCTGGGAGCACGCCCGCGACCTGGTGCGCTCCGCCGAACTGCCGGCCGCCGGATACCTGCGGCTGGTCGCCGACCACCTGCCCGCCGAGACGGCGGTGACCATCGTCGAGGCGGTGCTGAAGTTCGCCGCCGAGCACGTCGTCGCCCGCTACCTCGACCCCGCCGACCGGCCCGCCGCGCTGGCCCTGGTCAACGGCGCCGCCCGTGCGGTGCTGGCCCGGCCGGACGCCGGGGAGAGCCTGCGGATCGCCGCGCTGCGCGCCGCCGTCGCCACCGCCGCCGGCCCCGAGCGGCTCGCCGAACTGGCCGGCTGGCTGGACGGCCGCGACCTGCCCGGCGGGGTGCCCTTCGACACCGAGCTGCGCTGGGCCGTGCTGGTGCAGCTGGCCGCCGCGGGCGAGGCCGACGAGGAGCGGATCGCCGCGGAGCTCGCCGCCGACCCCAGCAACACCGGTGAGCAGGGCGCCGCCCGGGCCCGCGCCGCGCTGCCCGACGCGGCCGCCAAGGAGCGCGCCTGGCAGGCGATGTTCACCCCGGACGGGCTCTCCAACCACCTGCTCGTCGCCACCGCTGACGGCTTCTGGCGCTCCGGCCGGCCGGACCTCCAGCAGGCCTACATGCGGCGGTACTTCGAGCAGATGCCGGCGGTGGGTGCGCGCGGCGGCGCGGTCGTGAAGGCGCTCGGCCACTCGCTCTTCCCGGTCGGCCTGGCGCTGTCGGGCACCGTCCGGGCGGCCGAGGCGTGCCTGGCCCGCACCGACCTCACGCCCACCGTCCGCCGGGTGCTCGCCGACGAACTGGACGACCTGCGGCGGGCGGTCGCCCACCGGGCTTGACCCGCCCGGACGGCTCCGTCCCCCGCCCGGGGACGGAGCCGGCTGCGGGGCACCCGGTCAGGAGCCCCGCGGCCACTCGAAGACGCCGCGGACGGCGACCGCCCGCGGATCGCGGCCGTACGGGACGAACGCCGAGGCGCTCCAGACCTCCTGGGCGGTGCCCGCGGGCAGGCCGCCGGGCAGCCGGGTGCCGAGCACCTCGAAGGTGTACGTGCCGGGCTCGACGTCCAGCCCGGGCCGCAGGGTGTACCGGTGGACGAGGACGCCGTGCTCCTGGGAGACGGTGGTGACCACCCCCGGCAGGCTCGTCCACGGCGCCGTGCCCGGCAGCACGGCCGGACGCTGCAGCCGCAGCTCCACCTGGAGCGCGGTCATCGGCTCGCGCACCTCCAGCACCAGGGTGTGCCGGGTGCCGGCCGGGCCGATCAGCTCGACGCCCGCCCGGCCGGAGAGCGGCTCGATCCCGACCGGCTTGTCCGGGGACGGGCCGCCGGTCGACAGGGTCGGGCCGGGCCGGGCCGGCTCCGGGGCGGCGGGCCGCGCGTCGGTCGGCTGCGGGGAGGGCGAGGTGCCGGCCGTCCCGGCGGCCGTGCCGGTCGTCGCGGAGCCGGACGGCGAGGGCGAGCCGCTCGGCGCCCCCGCGGACGGCGTGCCGCCCGAGGACGCCGCCGCCGAAGGGCGCCCGGAGGCGGCCGCGGGCGCGCTGCCGGTGTGGGTGCTGCGGGTCGGCGCGGTGGGCGCGGTGTGCACGGTCTCCGCCACGGGGGCGGTGCTCCCGGTGCCGTGTCCGTCCTGGCTGGGCAGCGGTGGGCTGGCGCCCACGTTCGACATGCCCGGGCGGCGCCCGACGCCCTGCTGCTCGTTCAGCAGCCAGGTCGTGGCGATGCTGATGCCGACCACGGTGGACATCGCCACCGCCGCACCCGAGAAGCGGATGGTGGGCAGCCGGAACCTGCCCCCGATCGGTTTGGGCCGGCTGTGCCGTCCGTACCGGACGGCCGTGCGGACCGGCCCGGTGTCCTCGCGGAGCGCCACCGGCTCCCCTCCTCCCCACCCGACGCCGTTGCTCCCGGGCTCGCCACGGGCCCTGGGCCGCAGTGACAAGGGCACGAATGTAGCAGCGGTGACCGCGGTCTCCGCCAGTCCCGGAACGCAACGGATGTGTTAACCGTAATGACGTACTGTGTCGGATAACTGACGCACCGTCCAATCGGACGGTCACCCGATCGCTGCAACCTCTTGCAACCGTTGCCGCGCGCGCCCGCGTGCCGCACGCTGGAGCGAACCCCAGCCGCCTCGGAGAGACCGTCATGCCGCGCGACCCGCTGTCCGTACCCTCCGACCCGATCGCCGCCACCCCCACGGGCGACGACCCGGGCCGAGCCGGCACCGCACGAGCGGTGCTGGACGAGGTGATGACCCTGCGGATCGCACTGGACGACGACCAGGTGGGAGAGGTGCGTACCCGGTTCCGGTACGCCACCGAGCGGCCCTGCGAGGTGCTGCTCACCTTCCACCTGGGCCGTCCCGACGAGGCGGACTGGGTGTTCTCGCGCGAGCTGCTGCGCGACGGGCTGGACGCGCTCAGCGGACAGGGCGACATCAAGCTGTGGCCGGCGTACTGCCCCTGTCACGGCTCCACCCTGCACGTCGCGCTGGACTCCCCGCACGGCAGCGCCCTGCTGGAGGCCTCGCTGCCGCGGGTGCGGGCCTGGCTGGAGCGCACCTACGCGCTGATCTCCGCCGACGAGGAGCTGGGCGCCGGCCCCACCGACGCCGAACTCGCCGCGCTCCTCGCCACGGGCTGACCGGCGGACGCCTCTCGGGGCCGCTCAGGCCGGCAGGCGGGCGGTGCCGGCGTGGAGGGCGGCGCGGAGGTCGCGGACGGCCGGGGCGGAGGAGGTCGCGAGCAGGTCCAGCGGTTCGACCGGGCCGTCGACCGTGACGGCGGCGGAGGCGGTCAGCCGGTACGGGCGGTGGTCCAGCAGGGCGCCCAGGTAGCGCCGCAGCCGGGAGAGTTCGGCGCGGACGGTGACGGTGCGGGCCCGGTCGCCGAACAGTCCCTCGGCGAGCTGGGCGGCGCTCAGGCCGGTGCGGTGCACCGCGAGCAGCAGCAGCACCTCCGCGTGCCGCGGGCTGAGCACGTGCGACCAGCTGCCGGCCCCGCCGGAGACGTGCAGTTCCGGCCGTCCGGGCTGCCGCAGGTCGAGCCGGATCCGGGCGCCGGTGCTCAGTTCGTCGATGCCGGCGGCCGAGGTGCCGAGCGGGCGGACCAGCCAGCCGCCGCCGAGCGGCTCCACCGCGCACTCGCCGAGCGTCGGCAGCCACTCCACCGGCCGGCTGCCCCAGCCCTCGGCGGGCAGCCGCAGCCGCTGCACCGGCGGGACGCCGACCGCGGCGGCCGTCCAGCCGGCCCCGTCGACGACCAGGGCAGGGCCGCTGACCCGGGCGAGCAGGCCGGTGGCGAGGGTACGCAGGCGGTGCAGCGACTCCAGCTGGGCGGCCCGCAGTTCGGTCTCGGCGAGCCGGGCGGCGGTGGCGGTCAGCCGCATCAGGTGGGGCTGCACCTGGTGGGCGGGCCCGCTCAGGTCGAGGATGCCGAGCAGCCTGCCGGTGCGCGGGTCGCGGACGGGGGCGGCGACGCACGTCCAGGCGTGGTGGCTGCGCAGGTAGTGCTCGGCGGAGTGGACCGCGATCGGCCGCTCGGTGCGCAGCGCCATGCCGATGCCGTTGGTGCCGACCTCGTCCTCCGTCCAGCGGGCGCCCGTCTCGAAGCCGATGTCGTCGGCGTTCCGGCGCAGGTGGCGGGCGCCGTCGAGCCAGAGCAGGTGGCCCTGGGGGTCGGTGACGGCGAGCAGGACGGGCGCGTCGTCCGAGGCGAGCAGGGTGGTGCGGAGCATCGGCAGGACGGTGTCGAGCTGCGATTCGCGGCGGCGGTGCTGGACGTCGGCGACGCCGATCCGGCGGACGTTGCGGCCCGCGTCCGGGTCGAGGCCGAGCCGGCGCAGGCGTTCCCAGGAGTCGGTGATCTCGGGTCTGGGGACGGGGCCGGCGAAGTCGGTGTCGTGCGGGCCGTTGCCGAGGACGAGGTCGTAGGTGGTGGTGAGGGCGGCGGTGGAGATCGGTGCACGGTGGTTCCGGGCGGGCCGGTGCGTACTGCGCATACCCATCACCCGCCCCTCGTCGACTCTCCCCGGTCCGCAGACAGGGTAAGGCTGCTCGATCTGGACATGCCGAGGGAGTCGGAATTCTCATTTTTCCCGTCCGGGATCGGCCATGATGGCCGGTTCGCGTGGTTGCGGGGCCGGGTGGCGACGTGGATGTCCGCCGCGTGCACGACCGGTGACGTTGTGTCAGGGATTCCGCCCGGGGCGCGCTGGGCGGGCGTGCGGGCCGGCGTGCGGAGGGTGCGGCGGCGGGGTGTCCGGCGGTCGTCTACAGTCGTGTCGACCGTCTACGCCTGTGTAGACGATCGCGGCGTCCCGCCGGGCGCCGCTGCACACGCACCGGAGGTCCGCCGATGACACCTGCACTGCTCGCCTACGACGGGAGCGGGATCGACGGCGGTCTCTACACCCGGGTCGTCGGCTGGGCGGGCTCCGCCCCGGCCTGGCTGGACGGGCTGATCGCCGACTGGTCGGCGCTCGGGCTCGGCGTGTTCGCCCTGCTCATGCTCGGCGGCTGGTGGCGGGCGAGGGGCGCCGCGCCGGAGGTGATGGCCCGGGCGCTGGCCGCCCCGGTGGTGGTGGTCGCCGCGTACGCCGCCGACACCGTGTTCAAGTCGGCCGTCGAGGAGGTCCGGCCGTGCCGGCAGCTCGCCGTCCGGGCCCCCCTGGAGGGCTGCCCGGCCGCCGGCGACTGGTCCTTCCCCAGCAACCACACGGTGATCGCCTTCGCCGCCGCGGCGGCGCTGTGGACGGCGGACCGGCGGCTCGGCGCGGTGGCGCTGGTCGCCGCCGTGCTGATGGGCGCCTCCCGGGTCTGGGTGGGCGTGCACTACCCGCACGACGTGCTGGCGGGCGCCGTGATCGGGGTGGCCGCGGGCGTCCTGCTCGGGGCCGCCGCGGGCCGGGCCGCGCCGCTGGTCGAGCGGGCCCGGGCGGGGCGCCTCGGCGGGGTGCTCGGCGTGGGCGCCCCGGCCTGAGAAGCGCGCCCCGGTCCCCGGCGCGGGGGGCTCCGGCGTCCCGGCCTCCGGGCGGTCAGCGGCGGATGAGGCCGCGGGTGGTGGCGGCGGCGACGGCGGCGGTCCGGGAGTCGACGCCGAGCTTGGCGTAGATGTGCACCAGGTGGGACTTCACGGTGGCCTGGCTGATGTGCAGTTCGCGGGCCACGTCCAGGTTGGCCAGGCCGCGGGCGACCAGCTCCAGGACCTGCACCTCGCGCAGGCTGAGCGCCGTCGCGGGAGCGCGCATCCGGTGCAGCAGCCGGTCGGCCACCGCCGGGGCGAGGGCGGTGCGCCCGGCGGCCGCGTCCCGCACGGCGGCGGCCAGTTCGGCGGGCGGCGCGTCCTTCAGCAGGTAGCCGGTGGCTCCCGCCTCGATCGCGCTCAGGGTGTCGGCATCGCTGTCGTAGGTGGTCACCACCAGCACCCGGGGCGCCCCCGGCCGGGCGGTGATCTCGGCGGTGGCCTGCGAGCCGTTCATCCCGGCGCCGAACTGCAGGTCCATCAGCACCACGTCGACCGGCTGCTCGGCCGTGAGCCGGACGGCCTCCTCGGCGGTGGCCGCCTCGGCGACGATCACCAGGTCCGGTTCGGTCTCCAGGACGGCGCGCAGCCCGGCCCGCACCACCGGGTGGTCGTCCGCGAGCAGCAGCCGGATCGGGGCGGTCATACCCGCTCCTGCTGCGCCTCGCGCGCCGCCGGCACACCCCGGTCCGCCGGCTCCGCGGGGGCCGTCGCGCCGCGGTGGGCGGCGGGGGCGGGCAGCGGGAGCTGGGCCGCCACCGCGGTGCCCTGGCCCGGCGCGGACTCCACCGTCAGGCTGCCGCCGAGCGCCTGCACCCGGTGCCGCATCGCGGCCAGTCCGAAACCGCCGCCGTCGTTGCCGTGGCTGCCGCCGTTGCCGTGGCTGCGGTCGGCGACGGCCGCGGGGTCGAAGCCGGAGCCGTCGTCGACCACGTCCAGCGCCACCTCGGCGCCCATGTAGCTGAGGGTCACCTCCACCTGCCGGGCGCCGGCGTGCTGCGCCGCATTGGCGAGGGCCGACTGGGCCACCCGCACCAGCGCGGGCTCGAACGGGCCGGGCAGCGGCGCCGGGGAACCGGAGAGCGTGAAGTGCACCGGCAGCCCGTACCGGTCGGCGGAGGTCGTGCAGAGCCGTTCCAGGGCGGCGGCCAGCGGCAGCCCGTCCAGCACCGGCGGGGCCAGCTCGCGGACGAAGCGCCGGGCCTCCGCCAGGTTGTCCTGGGCGGCCTCCCGGGCCACCCGGACGTGCCGTTCGGCGGCCGCCGGGTCGGCCGGCAGGGCGCGCTCGGCGGCGCGCAGCAGCAGCTGGATCGAGGACAGGCCCTGCGCCAGGGTGTCGTGGATCTCGCGGGCGAGCCGCTCGCGCTCGGCGAGCACCCCCGCCGCGTGGTCGGCCGCCGCGAGGTCGGCCCGGGCGGCGCGCAGCTCGTCGATCAGCCGCCGCCGCTGCTCGCTCTCCCGGTACAGCGCCTGGTAGCCGAGCACGGTCGCGGTGGCGACCGCCGCGCCGAGCACCGGGCCGATGAAGACGGCCGCCTCCAGCGTGCCCTGGTGCAGCGCGAATCCGCCGGCCGCGGCCAGTGCGGTGGCGAGCACCGCGGCGAGGCCCGCCCGGCGCGGCAGCAGGTGCAACTGCACGAAGTACAGCGGGAAGGCCAGCCACACGCCGTCCCGGCTGACCGCCAGCAGCGCCAGCCAGGCGGCGCCCAGCGCGGCCAGCCACAGCGCGGTGGCGGCCCGCCGCCGGCCCACCGCCGGGGTGAGCGGGCCCGCCGCGTACACCGCGCCCGCGGCCAGTGCGGCGAGCACCGCCCGCGGGGCGTCCGGCCCGCTGCCGTGCACCGCCCGGGCCGCCGCCAGCGCCAGCAGCCCGGCGACCAGCAGGTGCAGGCAGTGGTTGACGACACGCAGCACGGGGGTCAGGGCACGGGGGTTCATGGTCCTTCCACGGTACCGGGCGACACCCCGCCGACCGATCGATCAAAAGGTTGATTCCGGTCACCGCCCTTCGATTCCGGAGGATCGAACCGCGGCGCGATGTGAAGGCAAGGCGCGATGACGAGAGTGGAGCCCGTCCACCGGAACCACCGCGGAAGGAGCCCGCGCCGTCATGTTCGTCGCCTGGAGGGACCTGAGGTTCGCCAAGGGCCGGTTCGCCCTCATGGGGGCGGTGGTCGTGCTGATCACCGTGCTGGTCGGGCTGCTGTCCGGCCTCACCGCGGGCCTCGCCCGGGGCAACGTCTCCGCCGTCACCGGACTGGACGCCGACCACCTGGCGTTCGCCGCCCCGGCCGACGGACGGGGGCCGTCCTTCGGGGACTCCGTCCTCCCCGAGCGGAGCTGGCAGCAGTGGGCGGCGGTGCCCGGCGTCCGCGCCGCCGAACCGCTCGGCATCACCACCACCAAGGCCGCCGCCGGCAGCCGCTCCACCGCGGTCTCCGCCTTCGGCAGCCGCCCCGGCGCCGGCCTCGCCCCGCAGCCCGTGCAGGACGGCACGGCCGTGCTCTCCGCCACCGCGGCCGAGGACCTCGGGGTGCACACCGGGGACACCGTCCTCCTCGCCCGCCACCCCCTCACCGTCGCCGCGATCGCCGGGGACGCCGCCTACAACCACACCCCGGTCGTCTGGACGGGCCTCGCCGACTGGCAGGCGATCGCCCCCGGCGCCGCCGGGGACGGGCCGCACGCCACGGTCGTCGCCCTGCGCACCGGCCCCGGCACCGACCTCGCCGCCGCCGACGCCCGGCTCGGCACCCGCACCCTGAGCCGCGGCGACTCGCTCACCGCGATCGGCGCCTACACCTCGGAGAACGGCTCGCTGCAACTCATGCGCGGCTTCCTGTTCGCCATCTCCGCCCTGGTGATCGGCGCCTTCTTCACCGTCTGGACGATCCAGCGGACCGGCGACATCGCCGTCCTCAAGGCGCTCGGCGCCTCCACCCGCCGCCTCACCGGCGACGCCCTCGGCCAGGCCGCCGTCCTGCTGGTGCTCGGCACCGCGCTCGGCAGCGGCATCGCCGCCGCGGCCGGCGCCGCCGTCTCCGGCACCGTTCCCTTCGTCCTCGACGCGCCGACCCTGCTGCTGCCCGCCCTGGTGATGGTCGCGCTCGGCTCCGCCGGCGCCGCCCTCGCCGTGCGCCGCATCACCGCCGTCGACCCGCTGACCGCCCTGGGGAGCACCCGATGAGCCTCCACCTCTTTGACATCACCCTCAGCTACCCCGACGGCGACGGCCGCCTCACCGCCCTCGACCGGGTCGGCCTGGACGTGCCGCGCGGCTCGCTCACCGCCGTGGTCGGCCCGTCCGGCTCCGGCAAGTCCAGCCTGCTCGCCGTCGCCGCCACCCTGATCACCCCCGACAGCGGCCGGGTCCTCGTCGACGGCACCGACACCGCCGGCCTCACCGCCGCCGGACGCGCCGAGCTGCGGCGCGACCGGATCGGCATCGTCTTCCAGCAACCCAACCTGCTGCCCTCGCTCACCGCCGCCGAACAGCTCCAGCTGATGGCCCACCTCGCCGGCCGCCCGGCCCGCGCCGCCCGGGCCCGCGCCCTCGACCTGCTCGACGCGGTCGGCCTCGCAGACCTCGCCGACCGACGCCCCGGCAGGCTCTCCGGCGGCCAGCGGCAGCGGGTCAACATCGCCCGGGCGCTGATGAACGAACCGCGGGTGCTGCTGGTCGACGAACCGACCAGCGCCCTCGACCACGAGCGCGGCGCCGCCGTCGTCGACCTGCTCGCCGCCCTCACCCGCGAGCGCTCCACCGCCACCGTGCTCGTCACCCACGACCGCACCCACCTCGCCGCCGCCGACCAGGTCGCCGAGGTACGGGACGGGCACCTGCGGGTGCTCGCGCAGGAAAGGTGATCCCCCACGCGCCCCCGAGCCGGCAACGGCCCGAATTGCTGCGGCGACCGCTCCCCCGATTGCGCAGTTCTCCCCCAGCCTTCGGCCGGGAGGTGCCCCACGCGCCCCTGGGTGGTTGCTGCCGCCCCTGGAACGGTGGTTGCCGGGGTGCGGGGGCGGGTGCTGTGCTGGGGTGGTGGTCGAGGACGGGGGGTCGGCGGTGGTGGTCGTGCGGGTGTGTCTGCGGGACGGGCGCGGTGGCAGTCCGACCGCGGTGGTGGTCGGGGCCGACGCGGGGGAGGCCGTGGGGCGGGACGTGGCCGTTCGGGCGGGGGCCTCGCATGCCGTGTTCGTGTCGGTGGGGGACACCGGGCCGGGCGGTCCGGAGGTGGCGTTGCGCTTCTTCACCGCCGCGGGGGAGCTGCCCGCGTGCGGCCACGGGACGCTGGCGGCGCTGGCCCTGCTGGCCGAGCGTGCCGGGGGCGGGGAGCTGCGGGCCGTCGTGCGGACGGCGGCCGGGGTCTTTGCAGGTCGGGCGGCCCGGGTCGGCGGCGTGCTCACGGCCTCGTTCGACCTCGGGGCCGTCGAGGTGTGCGGGCCCGCGGCGGCCGGTGCGTTCGACGAGGTGCTGGAGGCGCTCGGTCTTCCGCCCGGCGGGCCCGCGGGGGGTGCCCGGGTCGCCTCGGCGGGGCGGCCGCGGCTGCTCGTCCCGGTGGCCGGCCGGTCCGAACTGGCCGCGCTCGCCCCGGACGCCGACCGGCTCCGGGCCGCCTGCGACCGGCTCGGCCTGCTGGGCTGCTACGCGTACAGCCCGCCGACCGCCAAGGGCCGGCTGGCGGCCCGGATGTTCGCCCCGTCGATCGGCGTCCCCGAGGACATCGCCAACGTCAACAGCACCGCGTGCGTCGCCGCCCGTCTGGCCGGGGCCGGTGTGCCCTCCGTCGCGGTCGACATGGGTGACGCGCTCGGCGCCCCCGCCACCGTCACGGCCGCGCTGCGGGGGAGCGGGCCCGGGGCCGCCGTGCGGGTCGGCGCCGAGGCGGTGGTCGAGCGCACCGTCCGTGTGCGCTGACGGCTGGTCCGGGGCCGCGTCCGGCGGGACGACCGACGCATCTTGTCTGTACAACTTTGCGGCCGGTTCATCTCCGGGCCGCCGACCGGACGACCCTCCGACACCCGGGCGCCCGAGGCTGGCCGCATGAGAGTCATCGTCGTAGGAGCCGGGGTGCTCGGCACCATGCACGCCTGGCACGCCGTCGAGCGCGGCCACGAGGTCGTCCACCTGGAACGCGAGGCGGAGGCCCGTGGCGCCTCCGTCCGGAACTTCGGCCTGATCTGGGTCGGCGGCCGCGCCCGGGGTGAGGAGCTCGCCACCGCGCAGCGCGCCCGCGAGCTGTGGCAGCGGATCGGCGAGCGCGTCCCCGGCCTGCGCTTCCGGGCCAACGGCTCGCTCACCGTGCTGCGCACCGAGGCCGAACTCGCCGTCGCCGAGGAGGTGGTGAAGGGCGAGGAGGCCGCCGGACGCGGCTTCCGGCTGCTCGACGCCACCGAGACCCGGGCCGTCAACCCGGCCCTGCGCGGCAGCCACCTCGGCGCCCTGCACTGCACCCGCGACGCCGCCGTCGAACCCCGCACCGCCCAGCCCGCGCTGCGCGCCGCCCTGGAGGCCACCGGCCGCTACACCTTCCTGCGCGGCCGCGAGGTCCGCGAGGTGATCGGCAGCTCCGCCGTCCGCGACGACCACGGCCGGGTGCACGCCGGCGACCTCGTCCTGCTCTGCACCGGCGCCTGGACGGGCGGCCTCGTCCGCGAACTCGCCCCCGAGCTGCCCGTCCGCCGCGTCCGGCTGCAGATGATGCAGACCGACCCGCTGGACGAGCCGCTCACCACCTCCGTCGCCGACGGCGACAGCTTCCGCTACTACCCCGCCTACGCCGGCACCGCCCTGGACGCCCTGAAGGCCGGTCAGCCGCAGGGCGCGACCGCCGCCGAGCACCGGATGCAGCTGCTCATGGTCCAGCGCACCGACGGCGGGCTCACCATCGGCGACACCCACGAGTACGAGCAGCCCTTCGGCTTCGACACCGTCGAGGAGCCGTACGAGCACTTCACCGCCGTCGCCGAGGCCCTGCTCGGGCGGCCGCTGCCGCGGATCCGCCGCCGCTGGGCGGGCGTCTACGCCCAGTGCCTCGACACCACCCGCGTCGTCCACCGCGAGCGGATCCGCGACGGCGTCTGGCTGGTCACCGGGCCCGGCGGCCGCGGCATGACCTGCTCGCCGGCCATCGCCGAGACCACCGCCGACCTCGCCGAGCTGTAAGCCGAGCCGTAAGGAACACCCCGCATGAGCACCGACATCCGCCTCGTCGTCCTCGACATGGCCGGCACCACCGTCGCCGACGGCGGCCTGGTCGAGCAGGCCTTCCGCGCCGCCGCGGCCGAACTCGGCGTCGCCGACGGCAGCGCCGAGCACGCCCGCATGCTCGACCACGTCCGCGCCACCATGGGCGAGTCCAAGATCTCCGTCTTCCGCCACCTCTTCGGCGACGAGGACCGCGCCCGGCAGGCCAACCGCTCCTTCGAGGCCGCGTACCACGACCTCGTCGACGCCGGGCACTGCAGCCCGCTGCCCGGCGCCGCCGAGGCGATCGGGCGGCTGCGCGGCGCCGGCCTGAGGACCGTCCTCACCACCGGCTTCTCCCGTGCCACCCAGGACCGGATCCTCGCGGCGCTCGGCTGGCAGGACATCGCCGACCTCACCCTCTGCCCCGCCGACGCCGGCCGCGGCCGCCCCTACCCGGACATGGTGCTGACCGCGCTGCTGCGCACCGGCACCGACTCCGTCCGGCAGGTCGCCGTGGCCGGGGACACCGGCTACGACATGCTGACCGGCACCCGGGCCGGCGCCGCCGTCGTCGCGGGCGTCCTCACCGGCGCCCACGAGGAGCAGCGGCTGCGCGCGGACGGTGCGACCCACGTGCTGGCCTCGGTGGCCGACCTGCCGGAGCTGCTCGGCGTCTGACGGCGGGTCGGGGTGCCTCAGGCCGCCTTCAGCCGGGCCACCTCGCGGGCCCGCTGGTCGAGGTGGGCGACCGTCCGGTTGCCCAGGTGCGGGCGCAGGCCGCTGCGCAGCGCGCTGAAGTGCTCGTCGCCGCGGACGCTGCTGATCCCGGCGTAGTCGTCGAGGAAGGACGACCAGGTCGCGGCGGCCGCCTCGACGTGGCCGTGCTCCATCTGGCGGCGGGCCAGCAGGCCGAGGCCGTGCACCCGGCCCTGGCGCTCGGCCCGCGGCCGGACCCGGTTGGAGGTCTGCAGCGCCGCGATCGAGCCCGGCAGGTCGCCCAGCTCGTACAGCACGTGCGCGAGGTGGAACTGGTACGCCGCCAGGTCGTAGCCGCCGACGGCGTCGTTGCGGCCGTCCGCCTTCGCGAGCGCCGCCTCGGTCTCGGCCAGCCGGGCGAAGGCCTGCCGCCGGTCCTTCACCATCGCCGCCCCGTGCGCCTGCTGGCCGCGCAGGAAGGCGGTGAGCCGGGGACCGGCGGCGGGCGCGGCCTGCGCCGCCGAGTCCGCGTACTCCAGGGCGCGCGGCCCGTGGCCCAGGCTGGAGGCCTGCAGCGACATGCCGCGCAGCGTGCGGCAGTACGTGACGTGGTCGCCGGCCTGGTCGGCGAGGCGCAGCGCCTGCACGTAGTACGACTGGCCGAGGCCCTGCGCGAGCTCGTAGACGGCGGACCAGCCGGCCAGGTAGGTCAGGTCCGCGGCGGCGGCGAGCATGTCGCCCTTCGACCGGTCGCTGCCGGCCGCCTGCAGCCACGGGCCGACGCTGTTCACCAGGAAGCTCGCCATCATCGGGCGGGCGTGCGCCGCCCCCAGCTCGTCCAGGATGCCGGCCAGCCGGTCGGTCATCGTCCGGACGGTGGCCACCTCGCCGTCGCCGATCCGCACCGTACGGCCCGCGGCCGCCCGGTCGATCCGCTCCGCGGCCTCGCCGAACCCGGGCACCGACAGCGCCGCGGAGTACAGTCCGGCTGCCAGCACGCTCCGGCGGGACGGGTCCATGTCGGCCCGGCCGAGCGCCACCAGCCCGCTGACCGGATCGGTGGCCTCGTGGTCGCCGAGCCCGGTCTCCTCGGCCGCCACCGGCCGGCCCAGCCGCCGCGCGAACGCCTCCCGCACGACCCCGGCGACCTCCGCGCGCGGCCGCGACCCGGCCAGCCAGTGCGACACGGTGGTCTTGTCGTACGTGAGTCTGAGCCCGGCCTCCGCGCCGGTGCGGCGGACCGCCCGGGCGAGCTGGTCGTTGCCCCAGTCCGCCTCGCGCATCAGCGCGGCGAGAGCGGCGTTCGGTGTACGCGTGCGTCGTCCCATGTCGGCCTCGACTCGTGTTCAACCGGTTCAACCCTGTCCACAGCATGGACTGTTCTCTCCTGTGGAGTAAACGAGTTGACTGAACGTGAGCCGTTGGAGGGACTGGATCCGGCGGCTCCCCGCGGCCTGCCCCGGTTTCCCCCCACCGGCGGCAGGCCGCGTCCCCCGCCGTCCCGGGAGAGCAGGAGCGACCCATGACGACCGCCGCGAGGTCATCGACCGCCGTGACGCGCCAGGCGCCGCCCGCCGTCGCCGAACTGCCGTGCGAGGAGCGGTCGGCGCAGCTCGCCCGCGGGCTCGTCCGGGCCCGCCTCGGCCACCTCGGGCTGGCCGCGCTCGTCGAGGACGCCGAACTGGTGGTCTCCGAACTGGTCGGCAACAGCGTCCGGCACTGCGGCGGGCGGCGGATCCGGGTCGCCGTCCGCCGCCGGCTCGACGGCCGGGTCCGGATCAGCGTCGAGGACGCCTGCCGCACCCCGCCGACCCTGCTCACCGCCACCGAGGACGACGAGTGCCACCGTGGACTCGCCCTGGTCGACACGCTGGCGGACCGGTGGGGGACGGCGCCGACCGCGTGCGGGAAGGTGACCTGGGCCGATCTGCGCTGAGGGCCCGCGCTCGCGGTGTGTCGCCCGGACGGCGTGCGTGGCTCCGCCGGTGATCGGGACGGCCCGGTCTAGCGTGAGGGGGGCGGCCGGACCGGCCGCGGCTGAGGAGGGCGCCCGTGTCGTCGCATGCCCGCTGGTTGACCGTCTCCCTGGTGATGCTCATGGCGGCCTGCGCGACCGCGCCGCGGACCGGCGCCGGGCAGTCGTCCGCGACCCCGCGGCCGGGGTCGACGTCCGCGTCGAGAGCTGGGAGTGCCGCCCTGGGGCCGTCGCGAGCGCCCTCGTCCGCGTCGGCCGACTCGGCGGAACCGACCTGGCGGACGCTGACGCCCCCGGCGACCGGGCCGGTCACCGACGAGCAGCTGGCCGGACAGCGGATCGTGTACTCCTACCCGGGCCCGGTCGTCCCCGACTCCGTGCTGGCGGCCGTCCGCGGCGGACGGGCCGCCGGGGTGATCTTCTTCGCGGAGAACATCCCCGACACCGCCACCCTGCGGACGGCGGTGGACCGGCTGCGCGAGGCGCAGCGGCAGAGCCCGGTGGCGGCCCCGCTGCTGCTGATGACCGACCAGGAGGGCGGCAGGGTCCGGCGGCTGCCGGGCGCGCCCGAACTCTCGGCGCGGGAGGTCGGCGAGTCCGCGGACGCGGTGGCGGTGGCCGCCCGCACGGGCACCGAGGCGGGCAGGAACCTCGCCGCCGCCGGACTGAACGTCAACCTGGCGCCGGTGCTGGACGTGTACGGGGCGCCCGGCAACTTCATCGACGCCAAGCACCGCTCCTACGGCCGGGACCCGGCCGTGGTGGCCGACCTGGCGGCGGCCTTCGCGGTGGCCCAGCGGCAGGAGGGGGTGGCCGCCACCGCCAAGCACTTCCCGGGGCTGGGCACGGCGCCGGCCGGGATGAACACCGACGCCGGCCCGGTGAGCCTGCCGGTGCCGCTGGAACGTCTGCGGTCCGCGGAGGAGGCGCCCTACCGGGCGGCGCTGGCGGTCGGAGTGCCGCTGGTGATGCTCTCCTGGGCGGTCTACCCGGCGCTGGACGCCGCACGGCCCGCCGGGCTGTCGCCGACCGTGGTCCGCGGCGAACTGCGCGAGCGGCTGGGCTTCCGCGGGGTGACGGTGACCGACGCGCTGGAGGCCGGGGCGCTCGACGGCTTCGGCGACACCGGTGCGCGGGCGGTGGCGGCCGCCGCGGCCGGGATGGACCTGATGCTCTGCTCCGCCCGCGACGCCGACCAGGGCGAGCGGGCGGAGCAGGCCCTGGCCGGGGCACTCGCCGACGGCCGGCTGGACCGGGCCGGCTTCACCGCCGCGGCCGCCCGGATCGCCGCCCTGCGGGGCGCCCTGCGGTGAGTCGCCGGGCGCCTCGCGGGCGGGACGTCAGTGCAGGGTGCCCGCGTACCGGCGCAGGAAGCGGGTGCCGGTTCCGGCGGTCACCACGACGTCGTAGCGGCCCTGGTCGAGCGGCCAGTCGACGGTGGTGGCCGAGCCGGGGGCGACCCAGACCGTGCGGGCGGTGCCGGCGTAGTCGTTCGGGGTCAGGGTGAACGAGCACTCGGTGCGGCCGTCGTTGGCGAGCCGCAGGGTGATGCTGCCGGCCCCGACGGCGGCGGTCACCGAGGGCACGGCGACGTCGTCCTGCGCGGCGCGCACCACCGTGCCGGCGAAGCGGCGGACGAAGCCGTCCGGGCCGTGCACGGTGAAGTCGTAGCGGCCGTCGGTGGACGCGGCGTCCCAGGTGTACGTGCGGCTCCCGCCGGCCGGGACGGTGTACGGGGTGCCGGCGAACGGCAGCGCGATGTTCGGGTAGACGGTGTACGGGAAGGCCACCGCACCGGAGTTGGCCAGCGTGCAGGTGACCGCGCCGGTGCCGCGGTCGACCGCGGCGTCCGCCCACGGCCGGTACGGCAGCTTCCGGTGCGGCCGGCTGCCCGGCTCCTGGGCGGGCATCGCCTGGGCGCCGGTCGCGGGCAGCTTGACCGCGGGCAGCTTGGCCCCGGCGTCGGCCCTGGCCATCAGGGCGACGGTGTCCGGCAGCGCGGGGATGCTGAAGTCCGGTGCGGTGAAGTCGAGGCAGCTGGTGAGGTCGCCGCAGACGGCCCGCCGCCAGGCGGAGATGTTCGGCTCCTGGACGCCGGTCACCAGCTCCAGGAAGCGCAGCACCGAGGTGTGGTCGAAGACCTGCGAGTTCACCCAGCCGCCGCGCGACCACGGCGAGGCCACCCAGAGCGGCACCCGGTTGCCCAGGCCGATCGCCCGGCCCTGGGTGTACTCCTCCGCCGTGCCCGGCTCCGGGGTGGGCGGCACGACGTGGTCGAAGTAGCCGTCGTTCTCGTCGTACATCACCAGGAAGACGGTGTGCTGCCAGACCGCCGGGTTCGACATCAGCGACTGGAGTGCCGTGTTGACCCAGTGCGCGCCGTAGTCCGGGCTGGCGCTGGGGTGTTCGCAGAACAGGTAGGGCGCGACCAGCCAGGAGACGGTCGGCAGGGTGCCGTCCTTGCAGTGCTGGTCGAAGGCGGTGAGGTCCCACTTCGTCATCGCGTTGACGTACCGCGGGTCGGTGGCGGGGAAGGCGTGGAACTGCTTGAAGTAGGAGAGCGCGTTGTCGTCGTAGTCGCCGGTGCGGTCGTCCTTGCCGGGGTTGTGGTAGACCCGCCAGCTCACCCCGGCGGTCTGCAGCCGCTCGGCGTAGGTCGTCCAGTCCGCGACGGGGTTGTCGGTGACGGGGGTGTTGTCGATCCACGGGCCGGTGGTGCCGTCCCGGCCGGGGCCGGCGGTGCCCGTCCACAGGTAGAGCCGGTTGGGGTCGGTCGGTCCGGCCATCGAGCAGAAGTAGGCGTCGCAGAGCGTGAAGGCGTCGGCCAGCGCGTACTGGTACGGGATGTCCTCGCGGGTGAAGTAGCCCATGGCGCGCTCGCCCTTGGCGGCGATCCACTTGTTCATCGCACCGCCGTTGATGGCCTGGTGGCCCGTCGCCCAGTCGTGCGCGAGGCCGCCGGCGTTCTGCGCGTTGTACTGGGTGGTGTCCATCCGGAACGGCAGCATCGCGCCGCCGTCGCTGCGGCCCGCGTCCGGCTGGCGGAAGACGTCCGTGCCGTCCGGGAACTGCAGCGCCTGCTTGTCGGCGAAGCCGCGGACACCGTTCAGGGTGCCGAAGTAGTGGTCGAAGGAGCGGTTCTCCTGCATGAGTACCACCACGTGCTTGACGTCGGCGATCGAACCGGTCGCACCGGCCGCGCGGGCGGTGGTGGCGGGCAGGCCGACGGCGGCGGCCGCGCCGGTGGCCGCCGTCGCGGCGACGAAGCTGCGGCGGCTGAGCTGGGGGGTCATGGCACGGCCTCTCAGAGGGTGAAGGTGGCGACGGCGGCGGCGGTGTCGCTCGGCCAGCCGTTGGCGGCGGCGTTCGGCTCGGCCTGCGGCCAGCCGGTGGCGAGGGTGTGCGCCTCGACGAGGGTCAGCGCGCCCGCGAACTGGACCTGGTCGATCCGGTCCTGCGGCTCCGGCTTGCTGCCGCGCACCGTCCGGGTCGGCGACCAGGTGTTGCCGGGGGAGGCGACCGGGTCGGGGTGCGCGCTGCGGTGGGCGTCGGTCAGGCCGGCGTCCCGCAGGGCGGTGGTGACCGGCCAGGCGAGCGCCGGACGGCCGCCCTGGCCCGTCCAGTCCAGGTGCGAGGGCGAGGCGAGGTCGGCGGCGAGCACCACCCGCTGCCCGGCGGCGATGTCGGCCTGCACGGCGGCGGCCAGCGCGACGGCCTGCCTGCCGCGGGTGGAGGCGGCCTCGGCGGCCTGCACCTGGGCGGCACTCTGCCCGTCCTGGATCGCGTACGGGCCGTAGTTCGACTCGTCCAGGTGCGCGGCCCAGAAACGGACGGTGCGGCCGCCCGGCAACTGCACCGTGGCACCGGCGGCGGGCAGCGAGGCGGTCGGCGCGGTGACGGCGGTCAGCGGCCAGCGGCTGAGGATGCCCACGCTGCCGGAGCTCTGGTACGCGTACCAGCCGAGCGCGGTCGCCAGGGCCTGCGCAGCGGCGCCGGCGGTCTCCTGCAGCGCGACCACGTCCAGGCCCTGGGTGAGGACGGCGGTCAACTGCTTCTCCACCGCGTCGGTGAACGCCGCACCGGCGTTCGCCAGGTTCCAGCTCGCCGTCTTGAGGGTGAACGGCCCGGCCGGGTCGCGGACGGGGACCTGCATCGTCACCGTGTCGGTGGCACCCGCCGGGTCCTTGATGCCGACGGTCACCACCGCTGGGTGCGCCTGCGCGGCGGGCGCGGTGCCGCTCACCGTGCCGTCGGCCGCCACCGACAGCCAGGAGTCGCCGGAGACCTTCCGGTACACCGCCGTGCCGGTGCCCTTCGTCCACAGGCCGGCCAGCTTCACCGAGACGGCCGCGCCGGGCGCCACCTGGGCGGTCGTCAGTGCGTCCACCACGGCGTGCGGCCGCGGCGCCGCCGGCTTCGGGCGGAAGGTGAACGGTGCGGTCTGCGCCAGGACGCCGTAGCCGTCCTTCGCCAGCAGGTACGCGGTGTACGGGCCGCCGGTCAGCGCCGAGGTGTCCAACTGGACGTCCCCGGAGGTGCCGGGCGTGTACTTCCACAGCAGCGAGGACCCGTTGCCCGGCTGCCGGGTCCCGTCGTAGATCCCCACCCAGTTCTTCGGGTCCGGGGAGCCGGTCGTCCAGTGGAAGGTGATCCGGTCGCCCTCGGTCGGGTTCGCCGGCGTCGCGATGACGAGCGTCGAGCCTGTCGCCACGGAAGTCCTGTCCGCCGCACCGCCCTTGGCGCAGCTGGTTCGAGTTGGCTGAACAACTCGGACCATTGACCCGAGTGGTAACGGATTCGCCGTGAACGGCAGGTGACGGGCCATCGGGAACTTGCCCAACGCCAGCTGCGCGCGCCGCGCCGCGTCGTCGCAGGGCTGCGCTACTGTCGCGCGCACCGTGACCATGGATGAGGAGGGACAGGCTGTGGCTGCTGCGCTTGCCTGGATCTACGACGCACTGATGCCCTCGTGGATCGGCTACGGCGGTGCGGGTGTCGGCCTGCTGATCGCAGGTGAGTTGACGCTTTTGCGAAAGCGCGGGCGGCCGCTCTGGCGGCGGTTGAACCGGCTCGGCCGACCGCAGGCGGCAGAGCGCCGCGCCCGTGAGAATTGCGCCGTGCTGGCAGGCCCCGAGGTTCCCGGACCGCTGAGTGATCGGCGGGCCGAGGTCGAGAGGGCGCTGGCCGTCTGGTACCGCCTGACAGGACAGCAGACCGCCGAGACCGCCTGGGTGGCCGTGCTCGCACTGGTGCCGGTGCTTGCTGTGGTGCCGGCTCTGTGGCTGCTGGGTCCGACCGAGGTGGTGCTCGTCGGCGCGGCGCTGCCGGCCGGTTGTCTGGTCGGACTGTGCTTGGTGTTACTGCGGTTGGACGGTGAGGCGATTCACCGGTGGCACAGTGCAGAGCTCGTGGATTTCGCCGCGGCCGAGGTGATGCTCGCCTGCGCCGACGATGCCGCGGCTCCCTCGCGCCGTACCCGTGTCTCCCTCGATGCCGCGGTCAGGCGTTTTGCCGCTGCCGCGCTCGTGGACGCCCGCTACGGCGTGTCCCTCAGCCCGGGATTGCAGCGTGCGCTGCTCGGCCAGGCGGCCGGGGCACTTACGCGCGTGGAGGATTGTCTCCGCGATGTGCTCCGCGGGCGTGCCGGAGCCGAACAGGTGGCGAGCGAGATTTTCCGCTTGAGGGACGGTGCGTTGCTATGCCCGCTGGGCCTGGTCGACCAGGAGACCGGAGCCGCCCTGGAGCCGGCCGTGGAGGATCGGCCGGCACAACGTCGGACAGCGTGGTCGCAGGCGGCGGCCCTGCTGGTGGGGATCGGGGTGCTCGTGGTCGCCACGCGGTGGCTCGGACTGGAGATCGAGGCCCTTGCCCTGATCACACCGGCCATCCTCCTCGCCACCCGGGTGCCCGCTGTGCTCATGGGACGTGGTGTGAGCCCCGGGGCGGCTGCACCGGAGTCCCTGGAGCCCACCGCTCCAGTGGTCCCGGACGTACCTGAACAGCCCCAACCCCGCTCGGTCAGTGGCCGCCGCGGAGGTTGATGACGACGACGCCCGTGATGACCAGGGCGATGCCCAGCCACTGGAGGCGGCCCAGGGGTTCGGCGAAGAAGGTGGCGCCGATCGCGGCCACGGCCGCCGTGCCCGCGCCGGACCAGACGGCGTAGGCCACCGAGACGGGGATGTGCTTCAGGGCGCGGCCGAGCAGCAGGAAGGAGAGCACGTAGCCCAGGGCCACCCCGATGCTCGGCCACAACCGGCTGAAGCCGTCGGTGAGTTTGAGCAGGCTGGTGGCGCAGACCTCGCTGGCGATGGCGAGCGCGAGCAGCAGGTACGGCATCAGGCCGGCCGGGCGGCGGCGAGCGCGTGCAGCAGGGCCACGTCGGCCTCTTCGAGGCTGTCGAGCAGGGTGATCCGGCCGTGCGCGGCGATCGGCACGGTGGACGGCACGGCGAGCACCGCGCAGCCCGCCGCCGCGGCGGAGGCGACCCCGGCCGGGCTGTCCTCGACGGCGACGCAGGTGGCCGGGTCGAGCCCGAGGCGGGCGGCGGCGGCGAGGTACGGGTCCGGGTCGGGCTTGGTGCGCTCGGTGTCCTCGGCGGCGAGGGTGGTGGTGAACCAGCGGTCGCCGATCGCGCCCAGCACCAGGTCGACGACGCGCCGCGGCGAGGCGGAGACGAGTGCGGTGGGCACCTCGGCGGTGCGCAGGGCGGCGAGCAGGCCGAGGGCGCCCGGCCGGGGGACGACCTCGGCGGCGACCTTGCCGGCGAAGGCCCGGTTGAGCTGCTCGACGAGTTCGGTCTCGGCCCGGTCGGTGCCGCTCGCCCGGTGCAGGTGGGCGGCGGTGTGCTCGGCGGCCCGGCCGAGCACCTCGGGCAGGTCGTCCTCGGTCAGGGCGAGGCCGAGACCGGCGGCCGTCTCGGCGGCGGCCTGCCACCAGAGGGGCTCGGTGTCGACGAGCGTGCCGTCCATGTCGAAGAGGACGGCGGCGGGGGTGTGGGGCATGGGTGCACCTTACGCAGTTGGGTTGTCCCCCGGGGCGTGGGGGAACTGCGCAGTGCGGCGGTGGATGTCGCGACGGTACGGGCGGAACCGTGATCTGTCCGGTGGCGCGCATCCGAATTGCGCAGTTCCCCGCGCCCCTGAGGGGTGGGCCGCTCTACCGGCGGCGGTCGACGAGGACGGGGCGGTCGGGCAGGGCGAGGTGGGCACGGCTGCCGGGGGGCAGGGCGGCGGCCGCCTCGGTGGCCAGGTCGGCCTTGACCTCGGTGCCGTCGGCGAGCCGGGCGGTGAGCCGGGTGACGGCGCCGAGGAAGGAGGCGCCGGTCACCTGGGCGGTGCCGTCGGCGTCGGGGCGCAGCACGACGTTCTCCGGCCGGACGAGCACCTCCAGCGGGCCGTCCGCGGGCAGCGTGCCGTCGACCGGGTACGTCCGGCCGAGCAGGGCGACGCCGGCGCCGGCGCGCTCGCAGGGGATGCGGCTCATGGTGCCGACGAACTCGGCGACGAAGGCGGTGGCCGGGCGGGCGTACAGCTCGGCGGGTGCCGCGCACTGCTCCAGGCGGCCGGCCCGCAGCACCGCGACCCGGTCGGCCATGGAGAGGGCCTCCTCCTGGTCGTGGGTCACGAAGAGGGTGGTGATGCCGAGTTCGCGCTGGAGGCGGCGGATCTCCTCGCGCAGGGTGAGCCGGACCTTCGCGTCCAGGGCGGACAGCGGCTCGTCGAGCAGCAGCACGCGCGGGGTGAGGGCGAGGGCGCGGGCGAGGGCGATCCGCTGCTGCTGGCCGCCGGAGAGCTGGTGCGGGTAGCGGGCGGCGTGCTGCGGCAGGCCGACGAGTTCCAGCAGTTCCTGGGCGCGGGCGCGGCGTTCGGCCTTGCCGGTGCCGCGCATCCGCATCCCGAAGGCGACGTTGTCGAGCGCGGTCAGGTGCGGGAAGAGGCTGTACGACTGGAAGACCATGCCGGCGTCGCGGCGGTGCGCGGGGATGCCGGTGACGGGCTCGCCGTCGACGAGGACCTCGCCGGCGTCGTGGGTCTCGAAGCCGGCCAGGATGCGCAGCGCGGTGGTCTTGCCGCAGCCGGACGGGCCGAGCAGGGCGAGGAGTTCGCCGGGGCGGACGTCCAGGTCGAGGCCGTCCAGGGCGGTGGTGGCGCCGAACGCGCGGCGCAGGCCGCGGAACTCGACGGTGGCACCGCCCGCGGCGGTCGCGGTGGGCAGGGTGTGCGGGGCGGCGGTGCTCATGCGGGGTCTCCGGGTCAGGAACGGGCGGGTGCGGGGCGGCGCTCGCGGCCGGCGGCGGCGAGCAGGAGCAGCAGCACCCAGGTGATCAGCAGGCTGAGCACGGACACCGCGACGGACATCTGGCCCTGGCTGTTGCCCACCGAGTACACCCAGACCGCGAAGGGCTGGTAGCCGAGGATGGAGGCGGCGGTGAACTCGCCGAGCACCAGGGCCAGGGTGAGGAAGGCGGCGTTCAGCAGGGCACCGCGCAGGTTCGGCAGGACGACGGTGACGACGGCGCGCGGCCAGCTCGCGCCGCAGCTGCGGGCCGCCTCGACCAGGGTGCGGACGTCGACGGCGCGCAGGCCCGCGTCCAGGGCGCGGTAGGCGAGCGGCAGCGACATCAGCACGTAGGCGATCACCAGGACGAGCGGGAACTCGGGCTGCTGGACGAACACGATCGTCTGGAAGAAGGGCGTGTCCATCAGGTGGTCGGGGCCCCAGCGCAGCACGCCGATCAGGCCGGCGGTGAAGGCGACCGGAGGCACCACCAGCGGCAGGGTGCAGACCACCTCGAGCACGGCCCGCATCCGGGCGGTGCCGAGCCGGGCGGCGATCAGCGCCGGGACGAGCAGCGCCAGCAGCACCACCACGGTGGCGGCCGCGAGTTCGAGGGTGAGCAGCAGGGCGTCGGTGAAGCCGGGGGCGCTCAGCAGGCCGGTGTAGGCGTCGAACTGCACGCCGCCGTTGGGGTCGTCGACCGAGAACCAGACCGAGGCGGCCATCGGGACGAGGAAGTACAGGCCGGCGACGAGCAGCACGGCCCCGCGCCACGGGCGCGGACGCCGGCCGCCGACGGCCTTCGGGGTCAGCTGAGCCATCGGGCGCTCCGGCGCTGGAGGGGCAGGTAGACGGCCATCACCAGCACGGCGACGACGATCATGTCGAGGCTGAGGGCGAGGGCGAGGTTGCCCTGGCCGACCAGGACGTTGCCGGAGAGCGCGTCGGCGATCGACCGGCTGATCAGGGGCACCGTCGCGCCGACCATCGCGGCGGCGGTGGCGTACGCGGCGAAGGCGCTGCCGAACAGCAGCACGTAGCCGCCGAGCAGCGAGGGCAGCAGGATCGGCAGGGCGACGTGCCGCCAGTACTGCAGGGCGGTGGCCCGGTTGTTGGCGGCAGCCTCGCGCCACTGCCGGCGCAGTCCGTCCAGGGCGGGGGTGATGGTGAGCACCATCAGCGGCACCAGGAAGTACAGGTAGGCGATGCTCAGGCCGGTGAAGCCGTAGAGCGTCCAACCGTGCTCGGTGAGGTGGAACAGCTTGGTGATCTCGCCGGCGTTGCCGAGGGTGGCGACGAAGGCGAAGGCCAGCGGCAGGCCGCCGAAGTTGGCGAGGACGCCGGAGGCGGTCAGCACCGCCTCGCGGACGGCGCGGAAGCGGGAGGTCACCACGGCCTGGGCCAGCGGGAGGCCGACCACGGTGCCGACCAGGGCGGTGAGCGCGGAGAGCTTGACGCTGCTCAGCAGGGCCGTCCAGTAGGCGCCCTGCACCGAGTCGGTGACGTTGGCGGTGGTGAACGAGCCGGCGCCGGTCTCGGCGTCGGAGGAGAGCGTGAACGCGCCGGTGGCGATGGCGATCGCGGGCAGGCCGAAGCCGATCGCGAAGAACGCCAGGAGCGGCAGCGCGGCCAGCCAGGATCCGCCGCGCAGGCGGCGGGCCCGGGGGGCGGGCGGGGGAGTCGCGGGCCCGGCGGCCACGGCGCCCGGGCCGCCGCTGGGGTCAGCGGCGGCCGGGGCCGGCACCGGGGTGGGAGCCGTGGTCATGGTGTCGATCAGCCCGCGATCGCCTTGGTCCAGTTCTCGGTCACGACCTTCTTCGCGGCCGTGATCTGGTCCTGGGTCGGGAAGGTGGTGAAGGGCTTCTCGACGGCCGGCAGCTTGGCGGCCGCGGCGGTGTCGAGGGTGCCGTCCTTCTTCATGGCGTCGAACAGCGCCGGGGTGGCGTAGCCGCCCAGGTAGAGGTTCTGGCCCTCGGCGCTGAACAGGTACTCCTGCCACAGGCGGGCGGCCGCCGGGTGCGGCGCGAACTTGTTGACGCCCTGGTTGTAGTACTGGGCGTAGGAGCCGTCCGAGGGGACGGAGACCTGCCAGTCGATGCCCTTGCCCTTGAACTCGTCGGTGTAGCCGGCGTTCAGGTAGGACCAGTCGATCGAGATCGGGGTCTCGCCCTTCTCGACGGTGGCCGGGGTCGACTCGACCGGGTTGAAGTTGCCGGACTGCTTCAGCTTGGCGAAGAAGTCGATGCCGGGCTGGATGTTGTCCAGCGTGCCGCCGTTGGCGAGCGCGGCCGCGTACACGCCGCCGAAGGCCGAACCGGACTTGGTGGGGTTGCCGTTCAGCGCGACCTTGCCCTTGTACTCGGGCTTCAGCAGGTCGGCGAAGGTCTTCGGGCAGGTGCCGACGCGCTTGGCGTCGCAGCCGATCGAGATGTAGCCGCCGTAGTCGTTGACCCGCAGGCCGGCCGGGTCCTTCATGGTGTCGGCGATCTTGTCGAAGCCGGCGACCTTGTACGGGGCGAGCAGCCCGTCCTTGGCGGCCTGCAGGGCGAAGGCGCTGCCCAGGTCGACCACGTCGGGGGCGCGGTCCTGGCCCTTGCGGGAGGTGATCGCGTTGATCTCGTCCTGGCTGGAGCCGTCCGGGTTCTCCTCCTCGATCTCGATGCCGTACTTGGCCTTGAAGCCCTCGAGGATCTTGCCGTAGTTCGCCCAGTCGTGGGGCAGCGTGATGACGTGCAGCTTCCCCTCCTTCTTGGCGGCGGCGACCAGGGCGTCCATGCCGCCGAGGTCGGCGGCGGAGGCGGCGTCCTTGGCGGCCTTGGCGCCCGCCGCGGGCTTGCCGGCGTCGCCGGAGGCCGCGGAGGAGCCCGCGGAGCCGCAGGCGGACAGGGAGAGCGCGGCGGCGGTCAGCACGGCCGCGAAGGCGGCGGCACGGGCGCGGTGCACGGTCACGGATGGTTCTCCAGGGTGAGGGGCGCTGCTGCGGGATTCGCTCGGGGAGGCGCCGGCCGGACGGGCCAAGTTGGCCAGCCAACTTTCGGCGACGCCGGTAAGTACGCCGGAGAGCGGTGACGGGAAGGTGAACGGACGCCCCAGGACAGGGGGCGGCTGCGGGAACGGTGGAGACCGGCCCGCCGATCGGTGATCGAAAACGGTTACAGTCGGTGCCGTCCGCCCCGCGCCGAATGCGGCGGACACCTGCCAGGAAGGACCACACCGCCGTGCCAGCAGACCCGGACCGCGCAACCGGCGCCCTCTACCGCACGGTGGCCGCCGACCTCCGCGAGGCGATCACCACCGGCCGCTACGGCGAGGCCGGCCGCCTCCCCGCCGAGGGCGCCCTCGCCGAGCGGTACGGCGTCTCCCGCGGCACCGTCCGGCAGGCCCTCGCCCTGCTGCGCGCCGACGGTCTCGTCACCTCCCGCCGCGGCACCCGCCGCGTCGTGCTCGGCACCGCCCGCGTGCAGAGCTTCTCCGAACTGCTCAGCTTCACCCACTGGGCCCGCTCCATGGGCGAGGAGCCCGGCGGCCGGCTGGAGTCGCTCGTCCGCCGCCCCGCCGACGCCACCGAGTGCGAGCTGCTCCGTCTGGAGCCCGGCTCGGAGGTGTACGTGACCCTCCGTCTGCGCACCCTCTCCGGGACGCCGGTGATGGTCGAACGGACCGTCTACCCGCCCCGGGTCGGCGAGATCGTCGCCGAACTCCCCGCCGACGCCGTCTCGCACACCGAGCCGCTGCGCGAGCACGGCATCCTCTTCACCGACGCCGACCACACCATCGACGTGGTCGCCGCCAACACCGAGGACGCCCGCCTGCTCGGCTGCCGCCGCGGCAGCCCGCTGCTCCGCGAGAAGCGTCGCACCACCGACCCCACCGGCACGCCCGTCGAGTGGTCCCAGGACCGCTACCTGCCCGGCACGGTCGCCTTCTCCATCCACAACTCCCTGGCCTCCTCGGCCCTCTCGCGCCACGCCCGCGACGGCGACTGACCCGGCCGCGCCGCACCGCACCGCGCCACCCCACCCCGCGCTGCGCCGCGCCACCCCGCGCTGCGCCGCGCCGCACCGCACCGCACCGCACCGCCCGCGATCGGCCGGGCGTGCGAGAGGCGGTTGAAACCTCGTCAGGTGTCACCCGATCGGGTCGAGTGTGCGGCGAGTCGGGTGCTGCGGCTCGCCCGGACGGCCGCGGGTTGGTGCACTCGTGCTGCACGGTCCGCCGGGGCCGGTGCGCGAGGGAGGGGAACCCCATGGCACGGACCGGACCGACCGGGCGGGTGGAGCGGCTGCTCCGGCGGGCGGTCACCCTGGCGCTCGCCTGTGCGGCGGCCACCGCGGCGGCCCCGCCCGTCCCGGTCGCCGCCCCGGACGGCCCGGCCGACCGTGCCGCCCCCCGGGCCGCCGGCTGGCACGCCGTCCGGCTGCCGCCCGCCCCGCGCAACCAGGAGCTCCGTTCGGTCGCCGCGCTCGGGCCGGACGCGGCGTGGGCGGTCGGCTACGAGGAGAGCCAGGCCGGCGGCGCCCCGCTGGTGGAGCGGTACGACGGGCGGGTCTGGCGCCGGCTGAAGGTGCCCGGCCACCGCGGTGCGGGCAGTCTGGAGGCCGTCCTGCCGTTCGGGCCGGGCGACGTCTGGGCGGTCGGCAGCCGCAGCGACCCGGCGGCCGGCGAGGACCGCGGTCTCGCCCTGCACTGGGACGGCCGCGCCTGGCGCGAGGTCCCGCTGCCCGCCGGGCCGGCCGACCGGTCCGTCCACCCGCTGGCCCTCGCCGCCGCCGGCCCGCGCGACCTGTGGGCGGTCGGCGCCACCGCGCAGGACCGCACCACCGCCCCCCGCCCGCTGGCCCTGCACTGGGACGGTTCGGCCTGGCGCACCGTCCCCACCCCGGGGACGGAGGGCGACGCCGCGCTGCTCGGCGCCGCCGCCGACCGCGCGGGCGGCCTCTGGGCCGTGGGCGTCGCCTACGACCCGGACGGCACCGGCCGGCCGCTGACCGAGCACTGGGACGGCCGGGCCTGGCGCATCGTCGACGCCCCCGGTGAGGACGGCCGCAGCACCACCCTGGAGTCGGTCGCCGTGCTCGCCCCCGACGACGTGTGGGCGGTCGGCTCCAGCACCGACGAGGACGGCCCGGCCCGGCCCCACCTGCTGCACTGGGACGGCGGCGACTGGCGGCCCGCCGACCCGCCCGCCGAGGTGGAGGGCCAGCTCCACGGGGTGGCCGTCGCCCCCGACGGCACCCTCTGGGCGGCCGGCGAGCAGCCCGGCGCCGCCGTTCCGGCCTTCACCCTCCGGTACCGCGACGGCGCCTGGACGCACCACCCGGCCGACCCGGCCGCGGCCGGCGCCTCCTTCTTCTCGGTCGCCCCCGTTCCCGGCACCGGCGCGCTCTGGGCCGTCGGCTCCACCCAGCCGCAGCTCCAGGACGCCTGGCACCCCGTCGTGGAGTCGTACACCCCGTGACGGCCGCGCCGGGCCGCCGTGGCACAGTGACCGGATGCTGCTGCCCCCCGAGAACGCCCGCTTCGTGACGGGTCCGGTGCCCCCGCTGCTGCTGCTCGGTGCGGCGCCCGTCCACAGCGTCCTGCCGGCGCTGAGCGAAGGCCCCGACGGGCGACTGCCCGTCTGCGAGGGGTGGACGCTGATACCGAGTCTGATCATGTGCGTGGTCGACGGACCCGGAGGGGCCGGCTGCGTGATCCCGACGCTCACCGCTCCCGGCGACCCGGAGGAGGCCGCGTACATCGACGCCTGGTGCGCCGAGGTGGCGGAGGCCGGCGGCGCCGTGGTGGTCTCCCTCGACGCGATGCCCGAGCAGGTGGACCGGGCCGAGGTGTTCGGCGGGGACGCCGCCCGGGGCGGGTTCGTCGCGCTCGCGGCGCTCGCCTGACACCTTCTTCGCCGCCCTGCCCGTGGCGGCCCGTGGGTAGAGTGCGGGACATGAGCGATGGCGCGGTGCTGCACATCAAGGGGCGGGTGCTGGTCGGGCCCGAGGACGTCCGGGACGAGCTGTGGGTGGTGGACGGGCGGGTCACCTTCGACCGCCCCGCGCACGCCGCCGACGTCCGCACCGTCGCCGGCTGGGCGATGCCGGGCCTGGTCGACGCGCACTGCCACGTCGGCCTGGACGCGCACGGCGCCGTCGACGAGGCCACCAGCGAGAAGCAGGCGCTCACCGACCGGGACGCGGGCACCCTGCTGATCCGCGACGCCGGTTCGGCCGCCGACACCCGGTGGATCGACGACCGCGAGGACCTGCCGCGGATCGTCCGGGCCGGGCGGCACATCGCCCGGACCCGCCGCTACATCCGCAACTACGCGCACGAGATCGAGCCCGGCGACCTGGCCGCGTTCGTCCGGCACGAGGCCCGCCGCGGAGACGGCTGGGTCAAGCTGGTCGGCGACTGGATCGACCGCGAGGAGGGCGACCTCACGGCCTGCTGGCCCGGGGACGCGCTGCGCGAGGCGATCGCCGCCGCGCACGAGGAGGGCGCCCGGGTCACCGCGCACTGCTTCGCCGCCGCGTCGCTGCCGGACCTGGTCGCGGCCGGCATCGACTGCATCGAGCACGCGACGGGGCTCACCGAGGAGCTGATCCCGCAGTTCGCCGAGCGCGGCGTGGCCATCGTGCCGACCCTGGTGAACATCGCCACCTTCCCGAAGCTGGCGGCGGGCGGCGAGGAGAAGTTCCCGGCCTGGTCGGCGCACATGCGGCGGTTGCACGAGCGCCGGTACGACACGGTGGGCGCCGCGCACGACGCGGGCATCCCGGTGTACGTCGGCACCGACGCGGGCGGCTCGCTCGCGCACGGCCTGGTCGCCGAGGAGGTGGCCGAGCTGGTGAAGGCCGGTCTGTCGGCCACCGAGGCGCTGTCGGCGGCGAGTTGGGCGGCCCGCGCGTGGCTGGGGCGGGACGGCCTGACCGAGGGCGCCCCGGCCGACCTGGTGGTGTACGCCGAGGACCCGCGGGCGGACGTCAGGGTGCTGGCCGATCCGCAGGCCGTGGTGCTGCGCGGCCGGGTGGTGGCCTGAGCGGGACGGCGTCGGCGCCGTCCGTGAGTAGGGGCGGGGCGCGGACGTCAAGCTCCCCGATGGCGTGTCGGCGGGGGCCGCTAGGGTGATCACCATGGCACCCCGTCCCCTGCACGAGATCGTCGAACCCGGCTGGGCCCGCGCCCTGGAGCCCGTGGCGCCGCGCGTCGCGGCCATGGGCGACTTCCTGCGCGCCGAAATCGCGGCCGGCCGCACCTACCTGCCCTCCGGCCCGAACGTGCTGCGCGCCTTCCAGCAGCCCTTCGACCAGGTCCGCGTCCTGATCGTCGGTCAGGACCCGTACCCGACCCCGGGCCACGCGGTGGGCCTCAGCTTCTCCGTGGCGCCGGAGGTCCGGCCGATCCCGGCGAGCCTGGTGAACATCTACCGGGAGTACGGGACGGACCTCGGCTTCCCGCCGCCGTCCAACGGCGATCTCACTCCGTGGACGCAGCAGGGCGTGCTGCTGCTCAACCGCGTGCTCACGGTGGCGCCGCGCACGCCCAACGCGCACAAGGGCAGGGGCTGGGAGGAGGTCACCGAGCAGGCGATCCGCTCGCTGGCCGCCCGGGGCGGCCCGCTGGTGGCGATCCTCTGGGGCTCGGCCGCGCGCAACCTCCGTCCGCTGCTGGGCGGGATCCCGTCGATCGAGTCGGCGCACCCCAGCCCGATGTCCGCGGACCGCGGCTTCTTCGGCTCCCGCCCGTTCAGCCGGGCCAACGAGCAGCTCGTCCGGCAGGGCGCGCAGCCGGTGGACTGGCGCCTGGCGTAACGGAGTTGGCGTCAGTCTCGGGTGCCGCGGCCGGCGGGTGTCAGGCCGCGGCGTCAACCTCACCCGAAGGAGTGAACTGACGCTCCGTGGTGCTCGGGTGACGCACGGTTCGAGTGAGACTGATTGTCAGTCCAGAGCACGAGCCCCGTCCCCGGACCGGTGCGCGCCCCGTTTTCTCCGCGCCCGCGCCAGGGATGTCTCCGCGCCCCGCGCGGGGTGACGTCCCCGCGCCCCGCGCAGGACGACGTCGGTGGCGCGCTCCTCCTCGTCCATGTGTGGGGGTCACTCCGTCATGCCGTCCCGTTCTTCCGTCCGCGCCGTCGCCGCCTCGCTCGCCGCCTCTGCGCTCGCCGTCTCGCTGCCGGCCGCCACCGCGCAGGCCGCCACGCCCAGGGGGTCGGCGGGCAGCGCCCGGGCGGTCACCGCCGAGGTCGACCTGGAGGTGTCGCTGCTCGACAAGGCGGTGCGCGTCCCCGTCGACGCGACCCTCAACAAGGTGCAGACACCCGCCGAGCGGAACGCCTCGATGCTCACCGCGGCGGTGGACGGCGTCGACCGCGGCCGCCCGGTCACCCTGGTCAAGGCGGACGTCGGCCGCTCGGTCATGCACGCCGACGACCGGGGCACCTCGGCCTCCGTGACGCTCGCCGACGCCGACGTGCACGCCCCCGGCCTGCCCGGCACCACCCTGCTCGGCCTGCAGGCGCTCTCCGCCGAGGTCACCTGCCCGGTGGACGGTCGGCCCACCGCCAAGGTGACCTCCCCGCTGAAGCTGACCGTGCTGGGCCGCCCGGTCGGCGTCGGCCTGAACAGCCCGAGCCGGGTCGCCGTGCCCGCCGTCGGCACGGTGGAGGTGGAGTTCTCCAAGAAGACGGTCACCACGACGACCGCCGCGGCCTCCGCCCTGGAGGTGTCGGTCGACCTCAACCCGCTCGACCTCAACGTCGCCCGGGTGACGGGCAAGGTGACGGTCGCCTCCGTTTCGTGCGAGAAGCCCACCGCGGCGCCCGTGGTCCAGACCTCATCGCCCGCGTCGAAGCCCGTGAAGGCCGACGCCGCCGCCCCCGCCGAGCAGCCCGCGGCCCTCGCCTCCACCGGCAGCAGCGGCACCGGCACGCTGGTCGGCGGAGCGGCGACGCTGCTGGTCACGGGTGGTGCGGCGCTCTGGGCCACCCGCCGTCGGCGGGCCCACGCACGCCGCCGCTGACCGCCCCGGGTGAACCAGCCGTCCCACCGGTGCGCCCACATCCCGAGACGTGCACTGTCCGAGGGTGAGCGTGCCGCCGC
This sequence comes from Kitasatospora sp. NPDC085895, assembly GCF_040702125.1. Taxonomy (NCBI): domain Bacteria; kingdom Bacillati; phylum Actinomycetota; class Actinomycetes; order Kitasatosporales; family Streptomycetaceae; genus Kitasatospora; species Kitasatospora sp. NPDC085895. The sequence continues at coordinate 193,891 of NZ_JBFBJY010000006.1, forward strand.
GGACGGTTGGTTCACATGGGCGTTACATAGGAGGAACAACCGGGAAACGGCGGCTTGCGACGCTACGCGGGCACCCACCACCCAAGCAGTGAGGTTCACCGCAATGGCAATCAAGGCCGAGTACATCTGGATCGACGGCACCCAGCCGACCGCCAAGCTCCGTTCCAAGACTCGGGTGCTGCCGAACGCGGACAAGATCCCCACCTGGGGCTTCGACGGCTCGTCGACCAACCAGGCCGAGGGCCACGCCTCGGACCGTGTGCTCGAGCCGGTGAAGGTCGTCAAGGACCCGATCCGCGGCGGTGACAACATCCTGGTGCTGTGCGAGGTCTTCGAGATCGACGGCACGCCGCACGTGTCCAACACCCGTGCCAAGCTCCGCCCGATCGCCGAGCAGTACGCCGCCCAGGAGTCGATCTTCGGCATCGAGCAGGAGTACACCTTCTTCAAGGGCTCCCGCCCGCTCGGCTTCCCCGAGGGCGGCTACCCGGCCCCGCAGGGCGGCTACTACTGCGGCGTGGGTGCCGAGGAGGTCTTCGGCCGCGAGATCGTCGAGCTGCACCTCGACCGCTGCCTGGACGCGGGCCTCGCGATCTGCGGCATCAACGCCGAGGTCATGCCCGGCCAGTGGGAGTTCCAGATCGGCCCGGTCGACGCGCTGACCGTCTCGGACGACATGTGGATCGCCCGCTACCTGCTCTACCGCACCGCCGAGGAGTTCGGCATCGACGCCACCCTGGACGCCAAGCCGGCCCGTGGCGACTGGAACGGCGCGGGTGCGCACACCAACTTCTCCACCAAGGCGATGCGCGAGGGCTACGACGCGATCATCACCGCCTGCGAGTCGCTCGGCGCCTCCCAGGACAAGGTGATGGAGCACGTCAGCCAGTACGGTGACGACATCCAGTCCCGCCTCACCGGCAAGCACGAGACCGCCCCGTGGAACGTCTACTCCTACGGCGTCTCGAACCGCGGTGCCTCCGTCCGCATCCCGTGGCAGGTCGAGGTGGAGCAGAAGGGCTACATCGAGGACCGCCGCCCGAACGCGAACGTCGACCCCTACGTCGTCACCCGCCTCCTGATCAACACCTGCTGCGAGGCGCTGGAGAAGGCCGGCCAGGTCTGATCCGCGCTCCCGGAGCCTTCGCCCGCCGCTCCCTCCGCACCGCGGAGGCGAGCGGCGGGCGCTTTCCGTACCCGCCGCGCACGGCCTTCCGTAGGGTGGTTCCATGGCGGACGCCCCCGACCCCACGCCCGACTTCACGCCCGAGCAGACGGCCCGCGGCCGGGCCCTGCGCCGCGCCCAGGTGCCGTGGCTGCTCGGCGGTGCGCTCACCGCGCTCGCCCTCACGCTGGTGCTCGGCCTCACCCCGGCCGGTGCCGGGCTGGTGACGTGGGCGGGCGGGCTGTTCGGCGGCTCGCGGACCGCCGAGGTGCTGGGCGGTGCGGCGGCGCTGGCGGTGCTCGGCCAGGCCGTCCGGATGCCGTTCGGGGCCCGGATCAGGGCCGTCCGCGCCCGCTACGGCCTGGTCACCCAGGGCTGGGGCGGCTGGGCGCTCGACGCGCTGCGCGGCCTCGGCCTCGGGCTGGCGCTGCTCCTGCCCGCCGCACTGGGCCTGTACGCCCTCACCGGACGTTCCCCGGACGGCTGGTGGATCCCCGGCGCGGTGCTCGCCGCGCTGCTGGTGACGGCGCTGTCCTTCCTGCACCCGCTGCTGATCGAACCGGTCTTCAACCGCTTCTCGCCGATGCCCGCCGGTCCGCTGCGGGACGCCCTGCTGGGCCTCGCGGACCGGGACGGCGTCCGGGTGCGGGACGTCCTCGTCGCGGACGCCTCGCGCCGCACCACCGCGCTCAACGCCTACGTCTCGGGCCTCGGTTCGACCCGCCGCATCGTGGCCTACGACACCCTGCTGAACACGGCCGAACCGCGCGAGGTGGAGCTCGTCGTCGCCCACGAACTCGGCCACGTGAAGCACCGGGACGTGCTGACCGGCACCCTGCTCGGCGCGGCCGGGGCCGCCGCGGCCACCGTGCTGATCGGGCTGGCGGCGAACTGGCAGCCGCTGCTGGACGCGGCCGGCGCCGACAGCGCCGCCGACCCCCGCTCGCTGCCGCTGCTGGCCGCCCTGGCCGCGCTGATCGGGTCCGCGACCGGCCCGCTGCAGGCCGCCGCCAGCCGCCGCATCGAGGCCCGCGCGGACCGGCACGCCCTCGAACTCACCGACGACCCGGAGCAGTTCATCGCGATGCAGCGCCGCCTCGCGGTGGCCAACGTGTCCGACGTCGACCCGCCGCGCCTGCTGGTGCTGCTCTTCGGCACCCACCCCAGCGCCACCCGCCGGATCGCCGCCGCCCGCGCCTGGCGCCCGGCCGGCTGAGGCCCGGGCGCCGCCGACCGTCGTGCCGCCGACCGTCGTGCCGGCGTCCACGGCTGCGGCCGTAGACTCGCGGGAGTCGTCACGGAACGTATCGAACAAGGACTCTGATTCATGGTGGACCCTTCCCCCAAGGTCGTCGTCGTGCCCACGTACAACGAACGGGAGAACCTGCCGGTCATCGTCGGCCTGCTCGCCGACCTGGGGATGCCCGACCTGCACGTGCTGGTCGTCGACGACAACTCGCCGGACGGCACCGGTGAGGTCGCCGACAAGCTGGCCGCCGGGTCGCCGGACACCGTCGGCGTGCTGCACCGCACCGACAAGGACGGTCTCGGCCGTGCCTACGTCGCCGGCATGAGCCGGGCGCTCGACGAGGGCGCCGACGTGGTCGTGCAGATGGACGCCGACCTGTCGCACCCCGTCGCCGTCCTCCCGGTCATGGTCGAGACCCTGCTCTCCGGCGACGCCGCGGTGGTGCTCGGCTCCCGCTACGTGCCGGGCGGCTCGACCGCCGCCGAGTGGCCGTGGCACCGCAAGGCGCTCTCCGCCTGGGCCAACTTCTACGTCAACGCGATCCTGCGGCTGAACGTCAAGGACGCCACCGCCGGCTTCAAGGCGTGGAAGGCGGACACCCTGCGGGCGATCGACCTGCAGTCGGTGCACAGCAACGGCTACTCCTTCCAGGTCGAGATGAACCACCGCACCGTCCGCCGCGGCCTGCGGATCGCGGAGGTGCCGATCCGGTTCGAGGAGCGGGTCAAGGGCGCCTCCAAGATGAGCTTCGGCGTCCAGGTCGAGTCGGCGCTCGCGCCGTGGAAGCTGCTGTTCGCCGGGCGCCGCTGACCGGCCCCCGCAGCGGCGGGCGGCCGCAGCTCGCCGTCGGCGGGGAGACCGTCGCCGGCTACCTGGACGCGGGCAACGGCCGGCTCCACGCCTTCTTCGCCGGCGTCGACAACACCCGGGCCGCCGACGTCGACGACTTCCTGGAGGTCGTCGACGACGTCACGAACGTCGCCGCGCTCCTCCAGCAGCAGGCCGCCCGCCACCCGCACCACTGACGGACCGCCACCACCGGGGCGGGGGGGGGGCGCCCCCGCCCGCCCCCCCCCCCCCCCCCCCCCCCCCCCCCGCGCCGCCCCCCCCCCCCCCCCCCCCCACCCCCCCCCCCCCCCC